>NZ_JACJKP010000166.1 GCF_016901605.1 Gemmiger formicilis | reverse complement strand
TTATTATATCTCGTGAAGTTCCGTTTGTCAAGAACTTTTTTGAGATTTTTTTGAAGTTTTTTCGTGAGCCGAAGCTCCCGAAAAGCCCTCAAAGGCTGTTGTTATGCGGTTTTCCGTGTCGCTCTCGCGCCGGACAGCTTGACTATAATACCACCGGGAAACCACTTTGTCAACACTTTTTTTCATTTTTTTCGACAAATTTTCAAGGCATTCTTTGGTTAAACCGTACAACGTCATTTTTAAGATTTTCCTCCTAAAAAACCACTGTCCCGTCCGGAAAAATCGCTTTTCGCTATTATATAAGGTATAGAGGCATCTGCACAAAGGTTTTACTTGCGGTTTGGGCCCGCAGGGCTTATACTGATAACCAGAGAAGAAAGTTATGGGTGGGCATAGGTCATGATGAAGATTTACCGCACAAGAGACAAACAGTTGACGCGGGTGGATGCCATGGACGAGGGGTCCTGGGTTTGCCTGACGGCTCCGACAGAGGATGAAGTGCGCCGGGTAGCGGCCACATTGGATATTGAGCCCTCCGACCTGTTTGCCGCCACCGACCCGGAAGAGTCGGCGCGCATCAGTTTAGAGGACGGGTACACCGTCATCATCGTGGACATTCCCTATCAGGTTCCCGGTTCCGGGGAGGGCATCTACTCCACCATCCCTATGGGCATTCTGCTGACCCAGGAGTTGGTGGTGACCGTTTGTTCGGTGGACACACCGGTGATCGGGGACTTTTCCTCCTGCCGCGTGAAGGGATTTTCCACCCGCAAAAAGATGCGGTTCGTCTACCAGCTGCTTTATCGGGCCGCCACCATGTACCAACAGGAGCTGCGGCTGATCGACCGGCGCCGGCAGGCGTTGGAGAAAAACCTGTCCGGCGACCTGCGGGACAGCGACCTGGTAGAACTGCACGGTTTGGAATCCACGCTGGTCTACTTTGCCACCAGTCTGCGTGCCAACGCCACGGTATTGGATCGTCTAACCCGCTACAAGCGGTTGGAACAGTACCCCGACGACCGGGAACTGCTGGACGACGTTATCGTTGAGATCCGCCAGGCCATTGAGATGACCAGCATTTACCGGGACGATATCAAAGGTACCCGGGAACTGTTCAGCGCCATCCTGGACAACCGCCTGAACAACGCCATGAAATACCTGACCAGCATCACCCTGCTGATGGCCGTTCCCACGGTAGTCAGCGGCCTGTACGGTATGAACGTTTCCTCCGAGGGCATGCCCTTTGCCAGCAGCGACGCCGGGTTCGGCATCGTGCTGGGGCTGACCCTGATCGTGTGCGGCGTGACCGCCTGGTTCCTGCACAAAAAGCACATGCTGTAAGCTTTTCCCCGCCTGTAAAAATCCAGGCGGGGGTTTTCTTTTAGGGGGGCGTGTGGTACAATATATAAATATGGGATTTTTCCCCATAGCACAAGAGAGAGGCAACCTAGCAAGGGAAAGGATAAACGACCATGTGTGGTTTTGTTGGTTTTACCGGGCTGCGTGAAGCACGTGAGGCGATTCTGCATAAGATGGCAGACCGCATCATCCACCGCGGCCCCGATATGGAAGGGTACCACCTGAGCGGTGATACCCCGGCCACCGCCGTAGCTCTGGGCTTCCGCCGGTTGAGCATCATCGACCTGGCAGCAGGCCGCCAGCCCATGTACAACGAAGACGGCAGCGTAGTCTGCGTGTTCAACGGCGAAATTTACAACTTTATGGACCTGCGCACCGAGCTGCAGGCCAAAGGCCACGTGTTCAAGACCCGGTGTGATACCGAGGTCATTCTGCATGGCTACGAGGAGTACGGCAACAAGCTGGCCTCCATGCTGCGGGGCATGTTTGCCTTTGTGGTGTACGACACCAAAACCCATACCATGTACGGTGCCCGGGACATCTTTGGCGTGAAGCCCTTCTACTACACCCAGACCGACGCCGGGGAACTGCTGTTCGGTTCCGAGATCAAGAGCCTGCTGGAGCATCCCGGTTTCCGCCGGGAGGTCAACCCCGAGGCATTGCGCCCCTACCTGACCTTCCAGTACAGCGCCATGAACGAAACCTTTTTCAAGGGCACCTACAAGCTGCCCCCCGCCCACTGGTTCGAGTACAAAGACGGCCAGATGCACATTGAGCGGTACTGGGATGTGGATTTCCGCCACAAGACCAGCATGAGCTTTGAGGATTGCGCAGCCGAAATCGATGCCCGGGTGCGGGAATCGGTAGCCGCCCACCGCATCAGCGATGTGAAGGTCGGTTCCTTCCTGTCCGGCGGCGTGGACTCCAGCTATATTACCGCCTGCCTGATGCCCGACGACACCTTCTCGGTAGGTTTTGAAACCCCCGACGGCAGCCACAAATTCGACGAGACTACCGAAGCTGCCGAACTGTCCGCCAAACTGGGCATCCACAACTACCGGGAAATGCTGACCAAGGAACAGTGCCTGGAAGCCTTTGCGGATATCCAGTACCACATGGACGAACCCCAGTCCAACCCGTCCTCGGTGCCGCTGTACTTCCTGTGCCAGCTGGCCCGCCGTCACGTGACGGTGGTGCTTTCCGGCGAGGGCGCCGACGAGATCTACGCCGGTTACGAGTGGTACGCCGACAACGCCATGATGCAGAAGTACAAGCATCTGCCCCTGGGACTGCGGCATCTAGCCAGCGACGTGAGCCAGCATCTGCCCTACTTCAAGGGTCACGACTTCATCATCAAAGGCAGCGGCCGTCCCGAGGACTGGTTCATCGGCCAGGCGCTGGTCTTTACCGAGAAGGAAGCCCAGGAGATTCTGAAACCCAAGTACCGGGTAGGTCCCACCGCCCGGGAGGTCGCCGCGCCCATCTACGACCGGGTGAAGGACCTGCCGGAACTGGAAAAGAAGCAGTATCTGGACCTGAACCTGTGGCTGCCCGGCGACATTCTGCTGAAAGCGGACAAGATGAGCATGGCCCACAGCCTGGAACTGCGGGTGCCGTATCTGGACCGGGAAGTGCTGCGGGAAGCTTCCGCCTACCCCGTGAACTACAAGATCGCCGGGGACACCAAGGCCGTACTGCGCGCCGCCGCCAACAAAACTTTGCCTGACGCCTGGGCCAACCGCACCAAAAAAGGATTCCCGGTGCCCATTGCCAAGTGGCTGGAGGACCCGGCCTTTGCCGCCAAGGTCCGCGCCCGGTTTGAGAGCGACGTGGCCGCCGAATACTTTGACCAGGATAAACTGGTGGCCATGCTGGCCGACCCGCGCCACGAGCGCCGCAAGATCTGGACAGCCTACACCTTCCTGACCTGGCACGAACAGTTCTTTGAGAAGTGGGCGTAAACAAACGCTGTGCGCTTCCAAAAAGTCGTCGTTGTCGGCGCACGCCGCCAACAGCGACCCTGTTTAAGCAAATTCTTCTGTAACCAAGGAGATGCAATTTTTTGCTATGAATACCGATCTGATCCCTGTATTCTTGGGCGCCGACCTGAACTGCTACAACTTTGCCCGCGCCTTCCATGAAGCCTACGGCGTGGAAAGCTATGCCTTCGGCCGTTACGCCATGGCCCCTACCAAATATTCCAAGATCGTACACTTTACCATCGTGCCCGACATCGACAACGAGTCCACCATGCTGCGGGTGCTGCATGATTTCGCCAAACAGCATCCGGGCAAAAAGCTCTATCTGTTCGGCTGCACCGATGACTACGCCGCCATGATCATCCGCCGCAAGGCGGAACTGCCGGAGTATATCGCCCCCGGACCCGCTGCCGACCTGTACGGTTCCATCCAGAAAAAGGCGGAATTCTACGAGGTTTGCGACAAGTTCGGCATTCCCTACCCCACCACCAAGGTACTGACCGCCCCCACGGACGCCGCCGAACTGACCGAGGACAAACTGGGCTTTGCCTACCCCATCATCGTGAAGCCTTCTTCCAGCGTGGCCTATTGGAAGTTCCCCTTTGACGGCATGAAGAAGGTCTACACCGCCGCCGACCCCGCCGAGGCCGCTTCCATCGTGAAACAGATCTACGATTCCGGCTATCCGGACAAGATGATCCTGCAGGAAATGATTCCCGGCGGCGACGACCACATGCGGGTGCTGACCGCCTTCTCGGACGAGAACGGCAAGGTCCGGGCCATGTGCCTGGGCCACACCATGGTGGAGGAACATACCCCCCACGGGCTGGGCAACCATGCCGCCATCGTGGCCGAGGATACCACCGCCCTGCCTTTGGTGGAAAACATCCGCCAGATGCTGGAAGCCTGCCACTACACCGGTTTTTCCAACTTCGACATCAAGTGGTCGGGCAAGCCGGGGGATTTCCGGGTCTTTGAGATCAACCTGCGCCAGGGCCGCAGCAACTACTATGTGACCGCCACCGGCATGAACATTGCCAAACTGGTGGTGGAAAAGTGGAACGACGGCGGCAGCGACTGCGTGCTGAACCGCAACGAGGTGTTCTGGCACCACGTTCCCGCCCAGGTAGCCTTTACCTACACCGAGGACAAAAAGCTGGTAGCCCACGCCAAAAGGCTGAAAGCCCAGGGCAAAGAAGCCTGTTCCCTGCTGTACAAGCCCGATTTGTGGATGAATCCCATCCGCTACGCCTGTGTGCTGGAACAGCTGCGCCGCCAGTTCAAGAAGTTCAAAACCTATTATCCGAAAGGCTGATCCCGCCATGAAACTGAACGATCTGGTCCGCCATATCGACCACACCGGCGCCTCGGACGCCGAGATCACCGCCATTACCTATGATTCCCGCAAAGCAGGGCCGGATGCCCTGTTCGTCTGCCTGGTGGGCGCCTGGATGGACGGCCACACCTTTGCCCAGAGCGCCTATGACCAGGGCTGCCGGGCGTTTCTGGTGGAACATCTTCTGGACCTGCCTGCCGACGCCGCCCAGATCGTCACCGACGATACCCGGGCCGCCCTGGCGGTGATTGGCGCGGACTTTTACGGCAACCCCGCCGAACAGCTGCACATCATCGGCATTACCGGCACCAAGGGCAAGACCACCACGGCGCTGCTGACCTCCGCCATTCTTACCGAGGCAGGGCTTTCCTGCGCTTACATCGGTTCCAACGGCGTCAATATTGCAGGCCAGCACGAAGCCACCGCCAACACCACCCCCGAAAGCCTGGAATTGCACCGGCTGTTCCGCAAAATGCTGGACGCCGGGGTGCACCATGTGGTGCTGGAAGTGAGCAGCCAGGCTCTTCGCCATCACCGGGTGGACGGCATCCCCTTTGAGGTGGTCGCCTTCACCAACCTGTCGGAGGACCACATCGGCCCCGGCGAGCACCCGGACTTTGAGGATTACAAGGCCGCAAAACACCGCCTGTTTGCCGAGTATGACGCCCGGGTAATGGTCTACAATGTGGACGATCCCACCAGCGACTATATGCGGGCAGGGTTCCGCGGGCAGACGGTCAGTTTCGGCATCGACCATGCCGCCGACTACCATGCCGCGCAGCTGGCCCGCTACCGCAGCGAGACCGCTCTGGGCGTGGATTTTGTCTGCGAGCACGACGGCAGCGCCACCCCTGTGCGGGTCATGTCCCCCGGCACCTTCAGTGCCTCGGACGCCCTGTGCGCCATTGCCCTGTGCGGTGCCTTCGGGGTAAGCCCCGTGCAGGCCGCCGAGACCCTGGCCCACACCCCGGTGCAGGGCCGTTTTGAAGTGGTGGAAGGCTTGCCCGGCCGCACCTTTATTGTGGATTACTCCCACAACGGCCTTTCGCTGACCAGCGCCCTCAAGACCCTGCGCACCTACCAGCCCCATCGGCTGATCTGTGTGTTCGGTTCGGTAGGCGGGCGCACCCAGGTACGCCGCCGGGAACTGGCCGAAGCCGCCAGCGCCTGGGCCGATTACAGCATCCTGACCAGCGACAACCCGGACTTTGAGGACCCCATGGCCATTCTGCGGGATATTGACGCCCACATGTCGATGGATGCCCAGTACACCCTGATCCCCGACCGGGCCGAAGCCATCCGCAAAGCGGTGGCCATGGCCGAACCGGGCGACATCGTGCTGTTTGCGGGCAAAGGCCACGAGGATTACCAGCTTATTGAGGGCAAGAAAGTCCCCTTTGTGGAGCGGGACCTGATCCGGGCAGCCTGCCGGGAGCTGCAGGGCTGACCACTTGTTTCGCCTATGTACCGCCGCGGACCCTGCGGCGGTATTTTTTTGTTGTGTGCCAAAATCGCCCCACGATTTTTGTGAAATCCGCCTCTTGCCGTCCTCCTGCAAACCGTGTCATACTGGGTATAAAATTCCAAGATCAGGCCG
>NZ_JACJKP010000165.1 GCF_016901605.1 Gemmiger formicilis | reverse complement strand
ACGGTGGACGTGCACCAGAACGACTTTGCCGGTACCGCCGGTGCCGAGAGCTTTGTTTCGCTGCTTATTGTGGACGGCGAAGGCACCGTCACCTGCGGCGGCGAGACGATGCCCGTAAAGAAGGGTGACAGCGTCTTTATCCCCGCCAACAGCGGCGGTTTTGCCGTGACCGGCACCCTGCAGACCCTTTGCACCCGCGTATAATATTTTGTTACAAAAGGCAGCCCCAAAGCAGGGGCTGCCTTTTGCGCATCAATACTGTTTTGTGCTATAATAAATCCTCCCCATTTACTCTTGCAATTTTTGAGGCAAAGGAGGTCCCGCCATGCCCACCCCGCGTACCCTGCATCTTGTAGCCTGCGACGACGAACCCGCCGTGCTGGCCCGGGTGGAACAGCTGCTGACCGCGCCTGCGGAGGGTCCTGCCCGCCGCCTGCAGACCTTTGCCGACGGCTATACGCTGCTGCGCGCCGCGGCCACCGACGCCCCCGACATTGCCGTTCTGGACATCCAGATGCCGGGCGTCAGCGGCATTGATCTGGCCCGTCGGCTGCTAGCCCTATGCCCCCACTGCCAGATTCTGTTTTTGACCAGCCACATTGCGTTCTGCCAGGACGTCTACGAGGTGGATCATGTGGCCTTTGTGCTGAAAGCCGATATGGACACCCGCCTGCCCGCCGCCGTAGCCCGGGCCTGCCTCCGCTGTGTGCGCCCGGCCCCTGCCGGCCCCCGGCTGGTACTGGGGGACCCCGGCCACGCCCTGCAGCTGCCGGAACGGGATATCCTTTACCTGGAACGCCGGGTACGCACCACCTGGGTGCACGCCTTGAGCGATACCTACTCCACCACCGAAAAACTGGAGCCGCTGCTGGCCCGGCTGGACCCGCTGCGCTTTTGCCAGACCCACAAGAGCTTTGCCATCCACTGGCCTTACGCGGAACGGTACGAAAAAGACTGTATCCGGGTACAGGGCGGTGCCGTGCTGCCGGTCAGCCGCGGCTATGCTGCTGCCGTGCGGCGCAGTTTCCTGGATTATCTGGCCACTTTGCAGCCGGAAGAAAGTGAGGTCCCCCTGTGAAGGAGAT
The DNA here is from genome assembly GCF_016901605.1 of Gemmiger formicilis. GTDB lineage: Bacteria > Bacillota > Clostridia > Oscillospirales > Ruminococcaceae > Gemmiger > Gemmiger formicilis_B. Next base: position 5,226 of record NZ_JACJKP010000165.1, on the reverse strand, counting down.
CCTGCTGGCCTGGCTGCCCACCGTTCCGGCCTATTTTCTGGGCATTTACCAATTCCGTTTTATGCTGACGCCCCGCCCCGGGGTGGGCTACCGGCTGCTGTTTGTGGTGTACGGGCTGGTACTGCTGGGCGCCAAGTCCTTCTCGGACTTTTACTGGCAGATCACCGGTACCGGGCAGGGTCTTTCCTGCCTGGTGGTCTGCCTGATGGTGCTGACGCTGCCCCTCTTTCTGCTGCTCTGTTTTGGCGGCGACTGGCGCCGGCGCCTGTTTGCGCTGTTCCCCGCCGTCTGCCTGCACAGTTTTGTGGTTTCTCCCTTCTGCCTGCTGGTCATGAACCAGCCCTGGCCCCTGCCTTATTATTCCCGCTGGCTGGGGATCTCGGCGCTGTTCTTTCTGGGCAGTCTGGCCGCCTGCGCCATCTCCTGCCTGCTGTGCCTGCCGCTGATCCGTATGGCCGAAGCGCTGCCCCGCCCCCTGTATACCGCTCTGGCGGTGGCTTCCCCGCTGCTGAACCTGGCCATCAATTTGCAGCAGGCGCTTTTTTTGCTCAAAGGCACCAACCGCCTGTACGGTATGCTGCGGCATCTGCCTTTTTTGATGCTGGAATCCATCGCCATCGGGTTCGTGTTTCTTTGGCTGGTAAACCGTTACGCCCGGCAGACCCTGGCCATTGCCGCTGCCCGGGAGCAGATGCACCGGCATGCCCTGGAAGCCCAGCAGCGCAGCGTTGAACAACTGCGCGCCTTGCGCCGGCAGCATCGCCGCAGTCTGGAAGAATTGCAGGTCCTGCTGAAAAATGAGGACACCGCCGCCGCTTTGGAAACGGTACGCCGGATGACCCGGCGGGATGCCCAGGCAACCCACCGCTATGCGGACAACCCGGTGGCAGATGTTGCCCTGGCCGATGCCGCCCACCGCTGTGCCGAGGCAGGGGTCACCCTGCAGATCCACGGCACGCTGCCCCGCAGCTGCACCCTGCCGCCGGTGGATTTGGCCAGCCTGCTGTACAACCTGTTCAGCAACGGGGCCAATGCAGCCGCCCAGGCGCCCCGGCCAGCCCGCCTTTCCATTGATTTCTGTACCGCCGCCGGGCGCCTTTGCGTTACGGTACGCAACTCGGTAGGCAATACGCCCTCCCGCCCCCGGGGTGAGAATCATGGATTCGGCCAGAAGATTTTACGGGAAATCACCGGCCGCTACGACGGCAGCTACACCCTGGAGCGGGAAGGCTGCGAGGCGGTGGCCGTGGCGATGGTCTGTCTGCCGGAAGAGAAGGGAGGCCCCGCCCATGATTAACACTCTGCCCCTGCTGCGATGGCAGGACATTGCCGCCATTATGGTGCTGGTGGTGGTACTGTTGGCGGGTATCGCCGGGGTGTACGCCATGCAGCGGCGCCACACCCGGCGCGAATTAGATGCCATCACCATGCAGGAACGCCACCTCTACCGCGCCCTGCACCGGGAAATGGCCGACCTGGAGGCCCTGCGCATGGCCCATCACGACGCCCAGAACGAATTGATCGTACTGCAGGGCTTTTTGGAACGGGGCGAAACCGCCCAGGCCCGGCGCTACCTGGCCGAACTGCTGCACCGGGATTCCCCCTGAATTTCGTCTTTGTTTTGCCGATTTTGCAACAAATCCGCCCAGTTTTGCAAAACCGGTGGCAGGCACCACCGGGATATGCTATGCTGTTTTGTGGAGGATCACGCCCCCTCCACTCGTTTGTCCGGGCAGGACCCGAGTACCATCTACTTTCCCTTACAGACCGGTACTCCCTGCTGCCGGCTGCTGCCGCTTTCTCACCGATAGCGGCAGTTTTTTCTGGATAGAAAGGGTCCCCTGCGACGCAAAAAACGGACAGCCGTCCACCACGGCTGTCCGCTTTTTGTTTGTTCCGGTCGGTTTACTGCAGCCCCTTGCAGGCGGGGATAAGGCAGAGCAGCAGCACGATCCCTGCCAATCCCACGGCAATACCCGGCACCAGCATATTCCACACCATGGTCAGGCACATGCCCACCCCCAGCACCACTGCGCCAATGGCCCCCAGCAGCGTGATGCCCACGGCTCGTGCGTTCCATACAATGGCGGGCTTACCGCTCATTTTCCGGCGTACCGGCACCATAGCCAGCAGCACCGCCAGCCCCAGACCGCCGGTGACCACGCCCTGACGCAGGGTATTCCAGTCGGGCAGCAGGGCCATACACATGCCCAGCGCAAACAGGATACCGCCCACCGTAGCAAAAATCAGGGTAACAAAATCTTTCTTTTTCATAATATAACTTTTTTTGTGTGTTGTCTTTGGTAAACGAATGAAAAAGCCGTTCCGTCAGGGGCGGGTATGCCGGGTCAGCAGAACGGCGGCCAGCAAAATGCCCGTAACCGCTGCCGATACCCATATCACTACCGGGATCATGACCGGTCACCCCCTTGCCCCGGGAAATGCCCGGACGGTTTTTCGGGGTTGGTTTTCTTTTCCAGAAAAGCATCCACAAATGCGGTTTCTATCCCCTTGTAACGGTTTACCACCGCGGTTTCCACCCGCTTGTACGCGCAAACGACCTTGTCCCCCGCAGCGCCGGTGCGCAGGGACCCATCCGGCTGCAAAAAAGCCCGGACAAATCCGTTCTCCACCGCCTTGTATGCCTTGATGATCCGGCGCCCCAGGCGCCCCGGTTTGATGGTATATTGGCTCATATTCCTTTCCTCCTGTACCAGGGGGCGGTGGCTTGTTTTGTCCGCTCCCGTTGTTGTGTGCACAGTATAACAGCCCCATGTTTGCGCTGTGCTAAGGTTTTGTTTGCAAAAGATTAATACCGCACACCACCACAAAAAAAGACCGGCGCTTTTGCAAGCGCCGGTGAGCATTGGTCTTTATAAAAGGGACTGGCCTTTTTCGCACAGCTGCCAGATCTGTTCGTACTGGGCGTCCAGGGCAGGCTGCAGCCGTTCCTGACGGCGCAGCAGCAACCGGGGGTACAGCAGCGGTGCCGCCGCCCAGCCCCCGAAAGCCGGTACCGCCAGCACCGTCATAAGCAGGTAATGGGGTGGTGTATGGGTGATGGCAAACACCGCCCCCGCCATGAACGCCGTGCCCACCAGCCCCACAAACAGCGCCCAGGCAGTGGCCGTGCGCGCCGGTTCGCGCCGGAACCGGTCGATCTGCTGCAGGCAGGCTTCAAAGTTCCGCTGCAGCCGGGTCAGTTCCATCTTGTTGATGATCTTGCGGTCCCGCTTCAGGTACAGGGTCACCGTGCGGCCCTGGCCGGGCGCGGGGCGGTTTTCGTCCGGCTGCCAGCCAAAGCTTTCGTAACCGTCCAACAGCAGCGAAACATCGCGTCCCGATACCGTAAGTTCTTTGTATTCGTATCCGATGTAACTCATGCGGGATTCTCCTCCTGGCGGGGCGTCAGGGGCAGTTCCACCGTAAAGGTGCTGCCCTGCCCCGGGGTACTGGCCACCGTGATGGTTCCGTCCGACAGTTCCAGGACCCGCCGCACCAGTGCCAGCCCCAGGCCGTTGCCCTCGGTGGCATGGGAGGTATCGCCCTGGTAGAACTGGTCAAAAATGTGGCGCCGGGTGGCCGGGTCCATACCGCAGCCGGTATCCGCCACCGTAACGATGACACGTTCGCCGTCCGTGCGTTGGGTCAGGGTGACTTTGCCCCCCGCCGGGGTGAACTTCATGGCATTGGAGAGCAGGTTGGTCCAGACCAGTTCCAGCAGCCCTTCGTCGGCGGTAAGCAGCAGCCGTTCCTGCAGGTCCGCTTCAAAATCGATCTGCTTTTTCTCCCACACATCCTCAAATTGCAATGCGCAGGCGCACAGCTGGGCACAGACATCAAAGGGCCGGGGCTGGGGCTGGATCACCTGCTTTTCCAGTTTGTTGAGCTTGAGCATGTTGGTGATCAGGCTGGAAAGCCGCCGGGCTGCCTGCAGAATGACGGCCGTACTTTCCTGCCGCTGTTCCTCGGTAAGCTGTTTTTGCTGCAGCAGTTCCGCATGGTTCTGGATGACGGCCAGCGGGGTCTTGATCTCGTGGGAAACATTGGAGAAAAAGTCGGTTTTCAAAGTTTCGATGCTGCCCAGTTCCTCCACCATCTTGTTGAAATCCAGGCAAAGCACATCCAGGTGGGTGGCTTTGTCCTGCGGGTGCTTCGGCGCCAGATAGACCGAAAAATCCCCGCCTGCCACCTTGCGGGCAGCCTCGGACACTTCCTCTATGGGTTTCTGGTACTGGTGGCGCACCAACAGCCCCGTGATAAGGGTGAACCCCACCGATGCCGCCACCCAGAACCCCAGCACGCCCAGGGTGTTGGCCAGGGGCAGACGGCGGTAGTCGATGACGCTGCCGATCATGAGCATCTGCACGGTGGTAAACACTGCAAACATGGCAAAGAACAGCCTAAAGGTGCGCAGCGGAAAAAGGGCGCGCTTGACCCGCCGGTCGGCAAATTTTTCGGCAGATCTCATCGCAGCACCGCCTTATAGCCCAGTCCCCGCACCGTCCGGATCTCGAAGCCGTCGCAGGCGGAGAATTTGTCCCGCAGTTTGGTGATATACACATCCACCGCCCGCAGGCTGGTCTCGGACTCCACACCCCAGAACTCATCCATCAGCTGCGCCCGGGAAAATGTCTTGTTGGGGTAGGAGAGCAGCCGGAACCCCCGCTGTTTGGCGGGCAGATCGTCCCGGGCAGACATGAACAGGATGGGAATGGTCCCGTTGACACGGCGGATGCTTTCGGCCAGCGCAAAACCGTCGATCTCCGGCATCATAATGTCTTATACCGTTGCGGGGACCGCCGGGCAACTCCCCACCCTTTTCTCTCTCAGGATACGCCGCCTGTGTTGCCGCTTTGTTTGGAAATTGTTTGAGAATTGTTAATGCCCCGGCAAAAGAAAAACGCCCCGGGCGGCGGTATCCGTCCGGGACGCGGGAAGATGTACGGCAGGTTACTGGGCGGCGTCCTCCAGTTCTTTATTGAAACGGCGGGACTTGGACAGGGCCAGGGTGATCAGGAACCCGGCCGCCAGCGAGATCACCACACCGATCAGGAAGTTGACCATGCACTGGGGCAGCACACAGACAAAACCGATGATACCGGCCGATCCCGGCGAGATGTTGAGCACGTTGGTCAGGGTCACATAGCCGCAGCCGATGGCGGACCCCAGCATGGCGCCATAGAAGGGGTAGCGGAGTTTGAGGTTTACACCGAACATAGCCGG
>NZ_JACJKP010000164.1 GCF_016901605.1 Gemmiger formicilis | reverse complement strand
GGCGCTGTGGGGCAGCAAGGTGTCTCCGGCCACCATCAGCGAGCTGAACAAGAAAGCGTATGTCCACATTGAGGATTGGCGCAACCGCCCTCTGCAAGGTGGGCGCTATCCGTATGTCTATGTGGATGGGATCTACCTGCGCCGTAACTGGGGCGGAGAGTTTGAAAATGTGGCCATTCTGGTGGCGATCGCGGTGAATGAGGACGGATACCGTGAGGTTTTGGGTGCCGCCGAGGGCATGAAGGAAGACAAGGCCAGCTGGGTCAGCTTCTTCCAGTGGCTCCGCAGCCGTGGCCTGGATGGAGTGAAGCTGGTGGTTGGCGACAAGTGTCTTGGTATGCTGGAGGCTGTGGGAGAAGTATTCCCAGAGGCCAAGTACCAGCGCTGTACCGTACACTTTTACCGAAATGTGTTCTCAGTAACGCCTCGCTCCAAGGTGAAGCTGGTGGCAAAGATGCTCAAGGCGATCCACGCACAGGAAAGCAAGAAAGCTGCCCGGGAGAAAGCCAAAGCTGTGGTGGAGCAACTACGCTCTATGAAGCTGAAAGAGGCGGCCAAGAAGGTGGAGGATGGCATTGAGGAAACGCTGACTTACTGCGATTTTCCCAGCGAACACCGGACTCGCATCCGTACCAATAACGTCATTGAGAGACTCAACCGGGAGATCCGCCGCCGTACCCGCGTGGTGGGCAGTTTCCCGGACGGCAACTCCGCCCTCATGCTGGTCTGCGCCCGGCTGCGCCATGTGGCCGGTACCCAGTGGGGCAACAAGAAGTACATGAACACGAAGCACCTGGAGGCTGCCCTTGAGGACGCCTCCATTGCTGGCTGACTTCACTCATGCCAAGCCCTGCAAACCATTTTGTGAAAAATCTTTGACACTACCTCAGAATTAGAAAAAGAGATGCCAGAATATACGTTTATGGGCAGAGTTGTAGAAAATCAAATGGATTTTACGTACTTCCAAGTTACATGGGAAAGCCTGAAAGAAGCAGGCCTTAAGATCCAAGTCGTATTTATGCACCGCACCTGTGAATTTGAGGTTTGGATTTCCGGATACAGCAGGAAAATCCAATGCAGCTACTATGAGAGGTTGCGTTATACCGAATGCCCATTTGAAATGTGCGCCAATCCGGAAAGAAACGATTTTATAATCAAGACCGTGGTGAGAAAAACGATAACGACCGATGCGCCGGAGGTAATCATCGCTGAAATAAAAAGAAAAATAGTGGAGTTGGAGGAGTATATTAAAAAATATCAACGGCTTGAAACGACGGAGCGCTGAGGTGGCGGAACGGAGGGATCAGCCGAACATGATTTTATACGGTGAGCAATGGAGATCTGGCTCCCGGATATCTTTTTTGCTTCAACTTTTTAAGACAATGCTGGAAGAAATAAAACGAAGAGGAAAAATGGATCGTTATGCTGTAGTGTTATAAAAAATTAATCGAGCAAGCTACCTCCAAATAGAGTGGGAAATGCGTTTACAGCAAAGATATCTTGTCCTTCGATGTGGGAAACACTCACACATAGGGAAAAGATCCAATATGGAAAGAATTTTGCTGAAGCTGTTCGAAACGGAATGGCGGAGAATGCAGTAATTTATCGATGATAACGTGCCACACAAACATCATAGATACAAATAACCGAAAAGGAGCTGTTGCCAACGGCACAGCTCCTTTTATCATGCAGGATTGCTTTCCCCTTTTTATGAAAGCATGCCCGTTTCAAGAGTTCATTCGGCGTTTTCAAGGTGTGAATAGTAAAATGCCAAAGCAAAGGTGGCTGCGCACACAAGCATATCCGTTCCTGTCATGGTCAGACCAATGATGCGTAGACGATCCATGAATGTTACCGTGATAAATATAAGAAGGGTATTAGCAGTGCCGGACAAAAGAAGTGATTTCCAGGAAATCTTTGGATGGAACAGGGCGAGCAGGATTCCTGAAAGTCCTGCTGCAATATTCAGACCAAATAGGAAGAGCAACGGCAATGGATAACCTAAAAAGTAAGCTACGCCTTCTGGTGTGTACATTTTGGAAAGATAATACTCATTTTTTATGGCGACGTTTATAAAATCATAACTGCCAATGGCATAGAAAAAAGCGCAATCAAGGTAATGCACCAAAAATGCCAAGGCCTTCTATATGGTTGTTTTTTCAATGTCAATCACCTTCGGTATGAATAGGATGATTATTTCCATAATTATAGCGTATCAAGTAAAGGTAGTCAAAGGAGTCGATACCCACCCTGCTGCAAGCGGAGCGAAGGCGTGAAAATTTATTGTCAAAACTTATCCCTCGCAGTATAGTTGAGTAAATGCGAATATTTTTTCTGAAGTGAAAAATGTATCTGAAATAATTGGCAATAAATTTTCTGTTTCGCATAAAGAATGCGTGCGAGTAAGAGAAAGCATAAAAGCGATTCCGTTTTTTACAATTTCAGTGTAATGTTTCTGCACACTGGTTTTCTTAAAGAAAAACCGGAGAGAAACCAAAAAGGTTTCTCTCCGGTTGCCTTTGTAGCCTACAATATCTTTACTGGAGCGATTTGGTTGTATAACAAATCAATGGCACAAGGTATAAACTGAATTGTTTCTGAGTTTAGAAATGTTTTCCTTGATTTTTCCATGAAATACAGCACTACCGGCTACGATACTCCGAGCCCCTGCTGAGTAGGCACTAGGTAAAGTGCTGGAGGTGATGCCACCATCTACCTGAATGACAGCGTTGCTTCTCTGCGCTTGCAGCATGGAACAAGCAGTAGCTATTTTCTCGTCGCTGCCGGGTAGATAGATTTGTCCACCTCGTCCCGGTTGCACCGTCATCAGTAGCAGTTGAGAAATGTCTTTCAGATAAGGTAGGGCTGCTTTCACTGGAGTTTCGGGACTGAGTACCAGTCCTGCCTGCATGCCCGCGGAACATATGGCCTGAAGAGCGTCATTTGGACCTCCGGGAATCTCATAATGTACAGAGACACGTGTTACACCCAAACCTGCTAACCCTGGTAGAAAAAGAAGCGGGCTTTCCACCATGAGGTGCACGTCCAAAGGTTTGCTAGTTAGGCGGCTCATGGTACGCACCATATCGATGCCGAAGGAGATAGCAGGTACAAAATGTCCGTCCATAATGTCAATATGGAAGGCATCTACGCCAGCTGAGTCAGCTATTTGTACATCCCGAGCTAGGTTGGCAAAATCAGCAGCCAGAATGGAGGCGCACAATTCAAACATTATCGTTCCTCCAGTTGTGCGATGCGGCGACAATGGCGTTCCTCACCAGAAAATGGAGTATCAATGAAAAGATCCACAATGTCTAACGCCAGACCAGGTCCGGTGACGAGGGCTCCCAATGCCAACACATTGGCGTTGTTATGTAACCGCGTGGCTTTGGCGGAAAAACAGTCGCCGCACAGGGCGCAGCGGATACCCGGTACCTTATTGGCGGCAATAGAGATGCCAATGCCCGTACTACAGATAACAATGCCTTTTTCGCACTCGCCCGACGCTACGGCATGGGCTACAGCCTTACCATAGACGGGATAATCCACGGACGCCGTAGAATCACACCCAAAATCCTTGTATTCCACCCCACGTTGCCGCAGGTGAGCCAGAATTTTCTGTTTGAGTTCATAGCCGCCATGATCACAGCCAATGGCAATCATTTCAGACCAGCTCCTTTACGGCGGCGACGATGGCGTCGCTGCGCAGGCCGAACTGCTCCAGCAGGTCCCAGGCGGGGCCGGAGTGGCCGAAGACATCCTTTACGCCCACACGGCGCATCTTCGTCGGGCACTGCTCGCCCAGCACCGCGGCCACGGCTTCACCCAGACCACCCAGGATGCTGTGCTCCTCGCAGGTGACGACGGCACCGCACTCCCGGGCCGCTTTCACGACGATCTCCTCGTCCAGCGGCTTGATGGTGCAAAGGTTGATGACCCGGGCATGGATGCCCTCGTTTTTCAAAAGTTCGGCGGCGGTGAGCGCTTCGCCCACTTCCAGACCGGTGGCAAAAATCGCCACATCATTGCCCTCGGTGAGCTGCTCGCCCTTGCCAATCTCAAATTTGAAGCTGGCTTCGTCATGGAATACCGGCACCGCCAGGCGGCCGAACCGCAGGTAGACGGGACCCTCGTGCTCATAGGCAGCCTTGACGGCGGCGCGGGCTTCCACGTCGTCGGCAGGGCAAAGCACCGTCATGCCGGGGATGGAGCGCATAAGCGCGAAATCCTCGCAACACTGGTGGGAGGCACCGTCCTCGCCCACCGAGATGCCGCCGTGGGTGGCGCCGATCTTGACGTTCAGGTGGGGGTAGCCGATGGAGTTGCGCACCTGCTCAAAGGCGCGGCCCGCCGCGAACATGGCAAAGCTGGACGCAAACGGCACCAGCCCCATCGCCGCCATACCGGCGGCGGTGGCCATCATGTTGCTCTCGGCAATGCCGCAGTCAAAATGGCGGTCGGCATAGGCTTTTTTGAAAACGCCGGTCTTGGTAGCGGCGGCCAGGTCGGCATCCAGCACCACCACGTCGGGATGGTCCTTGGCCAGTTCTACCAGCGCGGCGCCGTAGCTGTCGCGGGTGGCGATCTTCTTAACCTCACTCATACCTGCGCCTCCAGTTCTGCCAGTTGAGCGTTCAGCTCGTCCATGGCAATCTTGTATTCCTCGTCGTTGGGGGCCTTGCCGTGCCAGCCTACCTGGTTCTCCATGTAGCTGACGCCCTTGCCCTTGGTAGTATTCATCAGGACGGCTGTGGGGGCGCCTGTCAGGGTGTGGAAATACTGGAACGCATCTTCGATTTGGGCGAAGTCGTGACCGTCAATGGTGACGGTACGGAACCCGAAGTCCCGCATCTTGGCATCCACCGGGTCGGTGGGCATCACTTCGCTGGTGGGGCCGTCGATCTGCAGCCCGTTCAGGTCAATAATGACACAGAGATTGTCCAGTTTGTACTTGGCGGCGAAGAGGAACGCTTCCCACACTTCCCCCTCCTCGATCTCGCCATCGCCCAGGAGAGCATACACACGCACATCATCCTTGTGCAGGTACTTGGCGGCTTTGGCCATGCCTGCCGCACAGGAGATGCCCTGGCCCAGGCTACCAGTGCTCATGTCCACACCGGGCACCGTGTTCATATTGGGGTGGCCTTGCAGGTAGCTGTCAATGTGGCGCAGGGTGGGCAGGTCCTCCACCGGGAAAAATCCCCGGTAGGCCAGCGCGCTGTACAGCCCCGGCGCGGTGTGTCCCTTGGAGAGCACGAACCGGTCCCGGTCCGCCCATTTCGGGTTGGCGGGGTCGATGCGCATTTCCTTATTATAAAGGTAAGTAAACATATCGGCGGCGGACAGGCTGCCGCCGGGGTGCCCGGCTTTGGCGCCGTGGGTGGATTCAATCACGCCCATGCGCACCTTGCAGGCTGCAATCTGCAGCTTCAAGCGTTCTTCCTTTGTCATATTACTCACCAAACACCTTTACATAGTCGGCTTTGAACTTTTCGATGCCCTGATCAGTCAAAGGATGATGAATCATTTGCTCAATGACCTTATAGGGGACGGTGGCGATATCGGCACCGGCCAGGGCGCAATCGTTCACATGGATGGGGTTGCGCACACTGGCGGCGATGATCTGAGTCTCAATGTCGGGATAATTCAGGAACATGTCGTGAATGTTCTGAATCAGTTCGATGCCCGGCTGAGAAATATCGTCCAGCCGGCCCAGGAAGGGGCTGACGTAGGTGGCACCGGCGCGGGCGGCCAGCAGCGCCTGATTGGCGCTGAAGATCAGGGTGCAGTTGGTGGGGATGCCCTTGGCGCTCAGCGCCTTGATGGCCTTGAGCCCCTCGGCGGTCATGGGAATTTTAACGACCATGTGCTTGGGGTCCAGGGCGTAGATGGCCTCGCCCTCTTTCACCATGGTCTCGGCGTCAGTGGTGGTGGCTTTCACCTCACCGCTGATGGGGCCGTCCACGATGGTGGCGATCTCGGCCAGGGTCTCGGCGTAGTCGCGGCCTTCCTTGGCGATCAGGCTGGGGTTGGTGGTGACACCGGCAATTACACCCATGTCATTGGCCTTGCGGATTTCCTCCACATTGGCGGTATCAATGAAAAATTTCATAACAGTACCATCCTTTCAGCATATTTTTTCGCGTATGGACAATTCAATCAGGCGAAGGGGTTTTCGGTGGGATACCGGTTACCGGCGGGCTGGTTGTAAGCGATATCGCCGATGCCCAGGTACTTGAACACCTCGAACAGTACCTTGCCGTAATGGCCGAAGGCCACGGCGCCATGGTGCGGGTAGCGCTTCTGCACCAGAACGTGACGGTAGAAGCGGCCCATCTCCTTGATGGCGAAGATACCGATGCCGCCAAAGGAGCGGGTAGCCACCGGCAGCACCTCGCCCTCGGCG
>NZ_JACJKP010000163.1 GCF_016901605.1 Gemmiger formicilis | reverse complement strand
ACGGCCGCGCTGCGGCCGCTGCGATTTGGGCGGCGGCGCAGGTTCGTTTGGCCCCGGCATGGTTTTGGCAGCCCGTTCCGGGCTGCGGTATACTTTGCGTTCTTCAGCCACAGTGATAAACCTCTCTTTGCAGGATATGCACGAAAATATATGAAATACAGATAAGAATATAGTAACATTTTGCCGAATAAATTACAATGCAAAAGCCCTTACATAAAATGTAAATTTCCACAAAAAAATGCGTTCCCAACCGGGAACGCATCGTTTATTTATTATGGCCGCGGTAAACGCCCGCCCGGCGCAAAAGATCCTTGACCACCTCGCTGCCGCAGACAAGCCCGCAGGCAGCCGGCACAAACGCATTGCTGGCGGGTACTGCGCGGCGGCCGTTGGCCGGGCTTTCGCTCAGTTCCTCCGCCAGCGGGGCAAGAGGTTCCTCGGTGGAAAATACCACCTTCACCTTGCCCAGCCTCCGTTTACGGCATTGCAGACGGATCACTTTGGCCAGGGGATCCACACTGGTTTTTTCAATATCCGTTACGCGGAACGCCGTGGGGTCCAGTTTGTTGGCCGCCCCCATGCTGCACAAAATAGGGGTTCCCGCCGCCTTGCAGCGTTCGATCAGCAGCAGCTTGGCCGAGACCGTATCGATGCAGTCCAGCACATAATCAAACTGCGCCATATCGATGGCATCGGCGGTATCGGTATTGTAAAATACCCGGTTGGCGTGTACCACCGTGGTGGGGTCAATATCGGCAATGCGGGCCGCCATGGCATCCACTTTGTACTGCCCCAGTGTAGAGTGCAGTGCCACCAGCTGACGGTTCAGGTTGGACTCCGCCACCTGGTCATTGTCAAACAGGCTCAATTCCCCTACCCCGCTTCGGGCCAGAACTTCCACCGCCTGACCACCTACGCCGCCAATGCCAAATACGGCCACATGGGCAGCGCGCAGCGTTTCCAGCGCCGGGGTTCCCAGCAGAGCACGGGTGCGCGTGTAGATATCGGACATAAACAATTCCTCCGGGGCACAGATTGAATGCATCAAATGCTGGTTTTATTATACCCCGTTTTCTTTTGCCGTCAAGGAAACCACCTGGCAGCGGTATTCTTCATCAAAGGTCAGGCGCAGAACGCTCTGCCCCAGATCTGCCTGCTGCTCGTAGCCGAAAGTTTCCCCGGGTATATCATACAGTTCCTGGATTTCGTTGGCGGTGCGTCCCCGGAACCAGCCGGAATCCATCAGCCAGCCGGTGCAACGCACCACCCGGCCATTGCGGTTCCAGCTGGGGGCATCGTAGGTGTACCAGGGATTCAGGCCGCAATCCCGCAACACATCCAGGTCCAGTTCCTCGTCCACGCCTGCCTGATACCGGTCGATGTTCGCCCGGATCACGCGGCTTTCCAGGTCCACGCAGGAGAGCAGTACAAAGCTGACCACCAGCACAGCCAGACCGATTCTGGCCGCCGGGATCACACGGAACATCCGCACCAGCAGCAGTACCGCCCATACCGCCAGTACGCAAAGGAACCATCCCGCCACCACACGGCGGGGCGTAAAGGCATACAGCCGAATATAAACGGTCAGTTTGGCTCCCGCCAGCCCTGCAAAAGCCACACCGAACAAACAGAACAGTACCGCCAGAACCCGGGGCAGCGGGCGACGCCCCAGAAAGCGCACCACAGCCAGGATGCAAAAGTTGAGCAGCAGGATACGCAGCAGTTCCCAAAAGCCATCCACCGCGAAGGAGGATGCCTGGGGAGCCGTCAATCCCAAAGGAGCAGCCGCCAGCCATTCCAGCGCCTGCAAGACAAAGAACAGGCCGTATACCACACACAAGGCCCCCACTGCAATGTTGGCGGTAACCGAAGGCAGCACCCGCAGCGGTTCAAGGGCCTTGAAAAACCGTTCTCCGGTCCAGGGGGCCGCCTGACGGCGCAAGCTGCCCGCCACCAGGCCGTACAGCCATGCGCCCACCGGCAAAGACAGCAGAAAGACCACGAAATTCTCCACCACGGAAGGGCCGTTCAACAGGGAGGACAACCAAAGCCGTGCCTGCCGCCCCACAGCGGCAAAATTGGGATCAGCGGCAGAAAGCAGCCCCCAGGCGGTGCTGCACAGCAGAAGTGTAATCAGCGCCGTGGCCACTGCCAACCCAACCTGCCGCAACCGGACCCGATGGCGGCCCATGGTGTATATCCCGGCGCCGATCGTTCCAATGCGCCGGAAGAAATTGCCGAAAGGCAATATCAGAAGCCCGGCCAGCGCATCCAGAAAGCAAAGACTCCCGGTATATCCCTGGGCCAGCATACCGCACCGGGCCAGCACAAACCAGACAGCAAACAGGTGCCAAACCAGCATCTGCCAATCGCTCAGGGTGTTCTGGTAGCCCCACAGCGGCATCACTGCAGATAAAACCAGCCAGCAGCCGGCCCACAAGGGTGTTTCCCGGGCTGCGGTACGGTGCAGCGCCCGGGCCATGCCTTCCACACCGGCCACAAACACAACGGCAAACAACAGCAGCCAGAATCCTTCGAACAGATTGACCAGCAGCAGCTTTTTTACATACAACCACGCCAGCGGATAGCTGGCCACCGCGGCCCACAGATAGGGTGCAGCAGGCACTGCCGGGGAAATTTTGGGCGCACTTTCGTAGAGGGGACGCCCGGCGCCCTCTTTGGGAAATTCGGTCATGGGGAACCTCCTGTTCAGTTGTCAGACCGACGCAGCGTCACGGCTCGTCGGGAATATATTCCAGAAGATCGGCGGGCTGGCAGTCCAGCGCCTTACACAAAGCCTCCAGGGTGGAAAACCGCACCGCCTTGGCCTTGTTGTTTTTCAGGATGGACAGATTCGCCGGGGTAATGCCGATTTCCTCGGCCAGTTCCCCTGCGCCTTTGTGGCGGCGCGCCATCATCACATCCAGATTTACCACAATGGGCATGGGCGCACCTCCTTCAAATTGTATAATCCAGTTCGTCTTTCATCCGTACCGCCTGCTCAAAGGCGTTTTTCAACACCCGTACGATCAGGGCCATAAACCCTGCCGCCACCGCCAAAAAGACAAACGGCAGGTAGATCACCACACCCGCCGGCAGGCAGAGGACCGCTGCCCAGGTACAGCACCAGCTGATGCGGCGCAGCGATTGAACGGTTTGGGGCACAAAGACCTGCCCCTGTTCCAACCGCTGCAAAAAACGGTAGAGGTTGTACAGCATCCAGAATGCCAGCGCCGCGCAAAGATACCCCAGCACCAGCAGGGCCACTCCCACCCAACTGTCGTTATAATTCATAGGACGGGTGTCCATCAGCCAACGGACCAGCCAGGGCCCGCAAACCGTCATAACCGCACTGCCCAGTATAGCCAGCGCCACCACATAACGCGTCAGAGTAATGCTTTTGTGGTCGTCCCATTGCCAACATTTCATCCGTTTTCTCTCCCGTCTTGTTCAGATTAGCAGCAGTATAGCACAAGCGTTATTGTTTTGCAAGTATTTTTTATCGTTTTTCGATAAATTTATATTGTTGCGCAAAAAAATCCCTATCAGATTTTTTCCGATAGGGTGGATCATCTTCTTATTCCTGCTGCCATGCCGGCTGGGTCGCACGGCGTTCCATCACCGTTTCCCACGCAGAGGACATTTTATCCGCCAGGCAAACCAGCACGGCCTCCCGGCAGCGGGGCAGCCAGGTGATGGTCAACGGCCACATGTGGCTTTGAATGATATTTTTTTCCGCCTCATTAAGCTGGAATACCGTTTCGGCATTGTACCGCGCAATCAGCGGATGTTTGAACCCGTGCCACCGGGTGATGTTGTGGCAGCGGTGCCAGTCATACAGATAAAAGTCGTGCAGGAACGCCCCACGCAGCAAGCTGGCCTCCCGGGCACGGCAGTGCAGACGCAGATTCAACCAGTAGGCAATGCGCGCCACCCGCAGGCAATGTTCGTAGGTGGTGACCGTACCGTGCTGAATGAATTGCTGCATTTCCATGGCGTGGGGATCATCCGCCACACCACGCAGCAGCTGGTGCATCCGTGTGGTTTCCGCAGGGGTCAATTTACAGAACATAGGCACTCTCCTTTTCCGCAGCATGGCTCCAACGGTTTTATTATACGCAATTTCACACGGCACAGCAAGGGGTTTTCTCAAATTTTACACATGGAACCGCATTTTTTCACACATCCGGTGGGTTTTGCATAAGTTTGTCCGGCGGCAGTTCGCCGGTCGTACCCGGGTAATGCTCCACCTCTGTGCCCGATGCTTCCGCCAGATCCCGCAGCAGCTGCTCGTTATCGTCATAGACCATGGGCAGCAGGACCTGATGGTTGGTACGCAAAATCTTGCCGAAGCCGGTCCAGTAATTGGTATGGCGGATTGCCGCACCGGAGGGATCATAGACCGTATCCACACCGCCACACCACAGGATCAGCAGCTGGTGATCCGGAAAATAGAGAATCCGGTCCAGCAGCGAGTAAGGCACCGACGATTCATACTGCGGGCCGCGCTTCCCGTCCCGCCGGTCCCGATAACTGTAAACCAACCGTTTGGACTGCAAATCCAAACGGTCGTCATACCGGCGCTGCTTTTGCGGATTGGTTGTATATGTCATAGCACTTGCCGCCTTTCCTGCTGTTTCCGCTTTTATCGGTGCGGTCCCTTCGTTCCGTGTTGCCGGTTGACCCGTGCAGAAGGCCGGGTATTTTTTACATTCCGGGCATCCGGTTTGGACAACAAACACACAGTTTCCACTTTGGCAGCCAGCTCCTCCAGTTCATCAAAAGCGGCTTCCTGCGCTCGGCTTTCCCCAAGATAAGAAATGACCATAACGGCAGAAAGAAGAAAAAGACCGGAAAACAGGATCAGCGCCAAAGTACGGATCGTCTTTTGGTATCTCATTTCACATTGCTCCTTATAGAAAAGGCGGCAGGGCAGGTTATGCGCCTACCTTGCCGCCTTGTTCCTTATTTCATGTGCTTTCCACGATACCGCTTCTTTTTCCCAATGATCAGTGTTGCAATCAGACCTGTGCCGGATATTGCCAGAAGAGCTACCCACAAGGCCAGATTAGTTGTGTCTCCGGTCTGCGGGATATTATCCTTCGGCGTGTCCGGGGTTTCAGGCTGCCCAGGGTTCTGCGGCTGCTCCGGATTGTCCGGGTCATCCGGGGTAGTAGGAGTATCCGGGGTATCCGGGTCGTCAGGGTCTTCCGGTTTGTCGGGATCATCCGGCGTATCCGGGATGTCCGGCGTGTGGCTGTTGCTGATAACAAAGCCTGTTTCCGCACTGCCGCTGATCGCCGTATCATAGCCCTTCACTTCGATCTCCGCGATGGTATACACGATCTTTACGCCACCGGCGTACTCGTCCAGCTCATCGAAGCTGCCCGTCCAGTCATTTTCCTGATCCAGAACCAGCTCCCTGCCGGTATCCTTGCCATCCGCATACAGCTTCACGGTGATGGAGTCCGGACGGATACCGTCCGCATCGTCCTGATCCTGCCAGTTCTTCGTGACAGAGATATTGATCTGCCCCGGCGTATAGTGGTTGGTCACATCCATGCCGTCCACTTCGGATTGATAACCGGGAACCACATCCTCTGTAATGGTGTAGCGGATCTCGCTACCGTTTTCGTACTTCGGAAGGTTCGTAAAGTTCCACTTCCAGCCGTCGTCCGCAGTAACGGTCACCACCTTTACCTGTTCGCCGTTGGCGTAGAGGCGGATGGTGATGGAATCCGGGCGTTTCCCGTCCTGATTTTCGGCATCGTCCCACGTCTTGGAGCCGGAGAGGTCAATTTCCTCCGGTGTATGGCTGTTTGTAACATTGAAGCCATCTACCTCTGAGGTGTAACCATCCACAGAATCTTCGGTAATGGTATAGGCAATCAGCTTCCCTTCCGCGTATTTCGGCAGATCGGTAAAGCTCCATTTCCAATTATTATCAGCGGTGACGGTCTGCACCTTATCCGTTAATTCTGTTCCGTTGGCATAAAGCCGGATGGTGATGGAATCAGGGCGCTTTCCGTCCTGATTATTGTTATCCTCCCATGTCTTGCTGCCGGAAATGTTGATTGTCTCCGGCGTATGGGTGTTGGTAATGGTAAAGCCCTTCGAGGCCGAACCGATAATGGCAGTTTGATAACCTGTCACGGGAACTTCCTCGACAGTATAGTCAATTTCCTTCCCGTCAAGGTATTGATCCAGACCGGAGAAGGCACCCTGCCAGTTGTTGTCTTTGCTAAGCGTCAGCTTCTTTCCGGTATCATCCCCGTTTGCCTTTAGCGTTACTGTGACTGTCTCCGGGCGTATGCCGTCCTGGTCGTTGGTATCGTTCCAGACCTTTTCCACCGGGATGTTGATCTGCGAAGCGTAGAGGCCCAGGTCATGGTAGCGGGATTCGTAGGTCTGTACGGTGATCTCTTTTGCCGCAGGCATTTCGATCCCTTCAATGACGGCGGAAACCAGC
>NZ_JACJKP010000162.1 GCF_016901605.1 Gemmiger formicilis | reverse complement strand
GGATGGCCAGCACCGCCACCGAGAGCACCAGCTGCCCGCAGGGCAGGCCCAGGGCCAACCCCACCAGAATGATCAGGGCAAGGGACGGTAACATAACAAAATCCTCCTTTTTTGGGGCGCAAAAAAGCTGATGCCTTTCTGCGGACGGTACGTTCACAGAAGTCATCAGCTTGTATCAGCGGTTTAGGTTTCCCATGGGAGAACTTCATTCCCGGCGGTTATTGTATCATGGGGCGGCCGGGCTGTCAACCGTTGTGTGGGGGCCTGCGGGGCCCGCCCGTTTCTGGCTTTGCAGATCAGCTGGGTCATGGTGCCCATGGGGCAGTAGACGCACCAGCTGCGGGGCTTGAAGAGCACCATGGTGATCAGCCCCAGCACGGTGGAAGTCAGCATAACGCTGTAGAACCCAAAGGCGAACTGGGCAACACCCGGGTGGAACAGGGTGCCGTGGTAGGCCCAGTGCCAGGGCAGCTTGAAGGTCCACAGCAGGGTGACCACCTGTTTCAGGTCCCGGGCACCGGCAAACACCAGGTAGGTGTTCCACAGCATCAGGAAGAACATGGCAAAGAAAAACACCAGGAACCCGTAGCGGAATGCCTTGCTTTTCATCCAGCGGGGGATATCCCGCCTGCGGGACAAACCGAACCGCCCGCCCAGCATCCCGAACAGCTGGCCACGGCCGCAGTACCGGTTGCAGTAGCCTTTGGTGCCGCCCACCGCGGCAAACAGCAGCGGGATAAAAAAGCACAGCAGCCCCAGCCAGGCAAACAGAATGTTGAAAAAGCCCAGCACCAGATACAGGAGCGAAGCGATCCACAGATAATCATACCACTGTTTTTTCATGCTTCGGCCTCCCGGATCTGAATGACGCTGGCGGGGCATTCGGCGGCACATTTGCCGCAGCCCACGCACTTGTCGGGGTTGACCCGGGCCAGTATGCCCCGGACGATCTTAATGGCCTGCAGCGGGCAGACTTTTACACAGCAGCCGCAGGCCACGCAGGCGGTGGTTTACTTCCACCGAAAGATGGATCCACCACCGGCCTTTTTCCTCATACCAGCGGCCCCAGGCCAGGCGGGGCACGGTATCGTCTTTGTCCAGGGTGTGCTCATTGGTCAGGGCCGTAAAGTCGAACCAGGGGGTGCAGGAAAAATAGATCAGGCTGTCGGTGTCGTTTTCCTTTATAAAGACATCCTGGGCGGCATCGGCGCGGCAGGCATGGGCGCAAAATGCCAGCGGGGAAGCCTCCCAGGGCAGGGTAATGATGCGGAAAAGGCTTTCCCCCCGGCGCATGGCGGTAAAACTGGGATCGGTCCGGTCCAGCAGCACCACCTCTTCGCCGCGCACCCGCATCCGGAAAGCCGGCACCCGGTTCACCGCTTTGGTGCAGAGCCAGATCATCATGTGGTAAAAGGAAACCTGGTTTTCCCGGGCAAACTGCCGCACGGGCGTTACATCTACCGGGATGGTGACCGAATAAAAAGGGTATTCAAACCGGGAAAAGAAGGTAAAGATCTCGTTGCGTTCCCAGTGGTTCCGGTCTATGGTCTGCATAAGCCAATCCTCCGTATAACAAGTCTGTAAGGCCAGTATACGGCATGTCTGCCGCGGCGGTAAGACCGCAGCAGGGGGCGGGGCGCGGCAAAGCAAAAATATGCTGCGGCTGCGGTTGTGCAGACAACGGATTTCCCCGGGAAAAAGGACTATACTAACAGCATCGGGAACGCAGAAGCAGACCCGGGAAATGAAAGAGGTGAAAGCCATGGATCTGGAAAATCGAGCATTTTTGAAACTGCGTCCCGTACAGGACGCAAAACTGGCCCAGCTGGTGCAGCCTATGCTGCTGCCGCAGGAAAAGATTCTGCAGCAATACCAGGGCATCCGGGACGGGGTGGTCTTTACCGACCGCCGGCTGATCGCGGTGAATACCCAGGGTGTTACCGGCAAGAAAAAGATGTACGCGGTGCTGCCCTACAGCCGTATTCAGGCTTACACCCTGGAATCGGCCGGGGTGCTGGACTTTGACAGCGAAATGGAGCTGTGGTTTTCGGGCCTGGGCTGCGTTACGCTGGAGCTGCTGGCAGGGTCGGACCTGTTCGCCCTCAGCAGCCTGATGGATCGGGTAATTTTACGGTGAGCCGCTGACGGCGGCAGAAAAGGAGAAATCTTATGGTGCTATATTTCTGGGAGCGCAGTGCTTCGGTATGGATCGCGCTGCTGTACGTTTTAATGGGCGGGCTGCTGCTGGCATTCCCCGCCGCCACCAGTACGGTGTTTGTCTGGGCGCTGGCAGGGGGCGCCGCCTGCTACGGTGTCAGCCACCTGCTGCGCTATCTGCAAACACGCAAAAACGGCGAGGCCTCGGGCGCAGACCTCTTCCTGACGGTGCTGCCGCTGGCCTTTGCGGTATTCGCCATGGTCTGGCCGCAGACGCTGCTGGCCTTCCTGCCGCTGGTGTTGGGTTCGCTGCTTCTTCTGGACGGCGTGGGCAAACTGCCCCTGGCCTTTATGGCTCTGCGGGACCACACCCCGGACGCCACCGCGCTGCTGCTTTCCAGCCTGATCCCGTTGGTGCTGGGGGCCGTGATCGTGGTCAACCCCTTCCAGACGGTGCAGCTGGTAGTACGGATCTTCGGCGTCGGGCTGATTGCCGACGGACTGGCGGATTTCGCCGCCGTCCTCACCGCCCGCCGTACCGGACTGCACTGAACCGGAATTTACCAGCCGCCGACCCGCCGGGCCGGCGGCCTTTTTTGACCCCGGGCCCTTCCCGTTGGTCAGACAACCGCTTTGTGCAGCCATAAAGCGTATACTGTGATTACAGGGCAGGGAAGGACCCAGCCCACAGGAAAGGTGGAACACTATGAACAAAACCACAAACCATGCACCCATCCCCGCAGCCAACGAAGCGATTCTGACCGCGCTGCGTAAAGTCCATAACATCGCATCCCCCGCCTCCACCGCACCGGAAGATCTGAAGCGGCAGCGGCTGGGGCAGGAAGCCCTGGGCCGTCTGCTGACGCCGCCCATCGGCTTCAGCTGGGAGCCCTTTGAGGTGGACGGCATCCCCGCAGCCTGGGTCCGGCCGGAAGGCGGCCACGACCGCAGCAAAATGATCCTGTACTGCCATGGCGGCGGCTACACCAGCGGTACCCTCGGGTACGCGCGGCTGTTGGCCTCCCGGATGGCCCTGGCCACCGGGTACGAAGTGTTGGCGTTCCAGTATCGTCTGGCGCCGGAACACACCTATCCCGAAGCACTGGAGGACGCACGCCTGATTTGGGAGTATCTGATGTTCCTGGGTTGGGGTGCCAGAGAGATTATCCTGGCCGGCGATTCCGCCGGTGGGAATCTGGCGCTGGAACTGGCCCTGGATCTGCGCAACGCACAACGGATGCTGCCCTCGCGGCTGATCCTGTTCTCGCCCTGGACCGATATGACGGCCACGGCGGACAGTTACACCGAGTGTGCGGACAAAGACCCGCTGCTGACCCGGGAATACATTGAGGCCGTGCGGGAAGCTTACGCCCCCGGCGCGGACTGGAACGAGGCCTGCTACTCTCCCTTATTTGCCGACCTGCGGGGGCTGCCGCCCACGCTGATCCAGGTGGGCGGACGGGAGATCCTGCGGGACGACTCCACCCGGCTGTATCAAAAATTGCAGGAAGCCCAGGTGCCCGCCGTCCTGCAGACCTGGCCCGATATGTGGCACGTTTTCCAGATGTTCCCGCTGAAAGCAGCGGGGGAAGCAATGGAGCAGATGGCGCAGTTCCTGGAGAATCTGCGCTGAAAGAACCGGTGTTTCCGGCCCGGCAGGTATAGAACCCGCCCGGGTGGGGAACACCGGATGTATGAAACAAACTAAAACAGAACAAGGAACACGCCCGCTGTTGTTTGCGGCACACCTGGTGATGGAACGGTTCTTACAAGCATAACAAAACGGGGTGTACCAATGACAATATGGGTAGTGGCGGCGGTGGCCGCAGTGATGTTTGCCAGCTGGCGTGGCGGAACACGGACGGCGCTGGCCGGCATAGGCTGGTATGAGCTGTTTTTTCTCTTCCTCAGCAGCGCCTTCCTGGGCGACTGCTTCGAAACGGTCTTTGTCTTTCTGCGTACCGGCGTCCTGATGAGCCGCAGCAGCCTGCTGTACGGTCCCCTCAGCCTGGTATGGGGCCTGGGCGCCGTGCTCATGACCCTGGTACTGGTCCCGCTGGCACGCCGGGGTACCCCGGTGCTCTTTGCCGGGGGCGTGGTGCTGGGCGGCGGGTTCGAGTATCTGGCCAGCTGGGTGCTGGAAAAAGTCACCGGCCGGCTGTTCTGGGACTATTCCCGGATGCCTTTCAATCTGGACGGCCGCACCAATCTTCTGTTCGCCCTCTTCTGGGGCGCGGCGGGGGTGTTCTGGGTCCGGCTGGCAGCCCCCTGGCTGCTGGGCTGGCTGCGCCGGGTACCCCGCCGTACCGGGCAGGCTCTGGCGCTGACGGTGGCTTTGCTGCTCACGGTGGATATGGGCCTTTCGGCCGCGGCACTGCTGCGGATGGAAGAACGCAGCCGGGGGCTGACCGCCTCCAACACGGTGGAACAGGCGCTGGATGTATGGTACACCGACGCAAAACTGGAACACCGTTACCGCAACATGCAGCTGCCGGGCCAGGTCCTGGTATTCTGACCACTTTTTACACCGGCGCCGGGTACGGCGCCCCCACAACGGGGAGGTATTCCCATGAAAAAATTCGGATTCATTCTGTTTCCCGCCATCTCTCTGGGCGTGGGGGCGCTGGCAGGCTTCCTGACAAAGGACAGTCTGGCCAATGTCTACCCGCTGCTGGAAAAATCCTCGCTTACACCTCCGGGTTGGGTGTTCCCCATCGCCTGGACGGTACTGTACCTGCTCATGGGCATCGGCATGGCGCTGGTGGAAGCCCGGGGCGGTCCCGAACGCTCCCGCGCGCTCCCCCTTTTTGGCATCCAGCTGGCGCTGAACTTCGGCTGGAGCCTGCTCTTCTTCAACAGCGGTGCCTATCTGTCGGCGCTGCTCTGCCTCATCGTCCTGTGGGTGATGATCCTGGCCATGGCCGGGTCCTTCGCCTCGGTCAGCCGCCTGGCGGCCTGGCTGCAGATCCCCTACTTACTGTGGGTGGCCTTTGCAGGCTACCTGAACGCGGCGGTCTGGGTGCTGAACTGGTAAAAATCTTCGGTTTCGTTGTTCAGCCCACCGAAATCACCCCCCAAAACCCGTATACTGATAACACGCTGATGGCAGGCAGGGCCTGCCGGGGGCGGAATTTCCAACACAACACACCCGGCGGGCAGCTCCCGCCGGTACAGGAGGTACACGATGTACTACACCAATGGTAATTATGAAGCATTCGCCCGTCCCCGCAAACCCGCAGGGGTGGAAAACAAACAGGCCTGGCTGGTGGGCAGCGGGCTGGCCAGTCTGGCCGCCGCGGCCTTCCTCATCCGGGACGGTCAGATGGAAGGCAGCCGCATCCATATTCTGGAGGAGGCCGAACTGCCCGGCGGCGCCTGCGACGGCATCCTTCGGCCCGATATCGGGTTCGTGATCCGGGGCGGCCGGGAGATGGAGAACCACTACGAGTGCCTGTGGGACCTCTACCGGTCCATCCCCTCGCTGGAAAAAGAGGGGGAGAGCGTATTGGACGAGTTCTACCGCCTGAACCACGATGACCCCAACATCTCCCACAACCGCGCCACCCTGGAGCGGGGCCGCAGCGCCAACACCGGCAACCGGTTTGAGCTGGAGGACGAAGCCGCCCTGGAACTGATGGCCCTCTTCTTCACCCCCGACGAGCAGCTCTACAACAAGACCATCGACGACGTGTTGGGAGAATCCTTCTTCCGCTCCAACTTCTGGCTCTACTGGCAGACCATGTTCGCCTTCGAGACCTGGCACTCCGCCCTGGAAATGAAGCGGTACCTGCAGCGGTTTTTGCACCACATCGGCGGTCTGCCCGACCTCTCGGCGCTGAAATTCACCAAGTACAACCAGTACGAATCCCTCATCCAGCCGCTGGTGGCCTATCTGCAGCAAAACGGCGTGCAGTTTGAGTACGGCGTCCGGGTGCGCAATGTGCTGTTCCACTTCCTGCCCGGCAAAAAGGTGGCCCACCAGCTGGTGCTGGAACGCCACGGCCACCCCGAAACGGTGGAACTGACCGAGAACGACCTGGTCTTTGTGACCAACGGTTCCTGCACCGAAGCCAGCGTCCTGGGCGACAACGACCACGCCCCCGAACTGGATCTGGAATCCGGCCAGGGTTCCAGCTGGGAACTGTGGAAGAACATCGCCGTGCAGAATCCCGCTTTCGGCCGCCCGGAGGTGTTCTGCTCCAACATCGAAGCCACCAAGTGGGAATCCGCCACCGTCACCCTGCTGGATGACCGCATCGCACCCTATGTGCAGCAGGTCTGCGGCCGGGACCCCTACGCGGGCAAGGTGGTCACCGG
>NZ_JACJKP010000161.1 GCF_016901605.1 Gemmiger formicilis | reverse complement strand
CCAGAGCAGCACCAGCAGCACAAGTTCCACAGACAGCAGCACAAGTACCACAGCGACTTCTGAAACCAGCAACAAAAAGATTGATACCTTGCGGATCGCTTTTGTCCCGTCCCGCGAACCGGAGGAAATCATTACCGCTACTGAACCCCTGAAGCAGATGCTCACCGATGAACTGGCGACGCTTGGGTACGATGTAGGCGAGGTGGACATCACCGTGGGCACCAGCTATGAGGCGGTAGGCGAGGCTCTGGCCGCCGGTACCGCCGACGTTGGCCTGATCCCCGGCGGCACCTATGTGCTCTACGATGACGGCTGCGACGTGCTGCTGACCGCCACCCGTGACGGCCTGTCCATTGACTCCGATAATGCCAAGGACTGGAACGACAACGCCCCCACCGAGCCTACCACTGAGCAGGTCACCAGCTACCGTGCCCTGATGATCGCCGGTCCCTCTGAGAAGGGCAAGGAGCTGGCCGCCAAGGTCAACGCTGGCGAGGCCCTCACCTGGGAGGACGTGAGCAGTGCCAACTGGAGTGTGGCCAATTCCTCCTCTCCTGCCGGATACATCTACCCCTCTCTGTGGCTCCAGGAGAACTTCGACAAGAATATCACCGACCTGCCCCACGCGGTGCAGTCTGACTCCTACGGCAGTGCCTTCGCCCGTCTGGCCTCCGGTCAGGTGGACATCCTCTGCACCTATGCCGACGCCCGCCGGGACTATGAGGATGAGTGGACAACCGAGTACGGCATGACCAACAGCATCTGGGATGACACCGCTGTGGTTGGCGTCACTCCCGCTATTTACAATGACACCATCAGCGTCAGCAAGACCTCGCCCATCATGGACGATGATTTCAAGCAGGCTTTGGGTCAAGCCTTCATCAACATCGGCAATACCGAGGAAGGCAAAGAGGTCATCGCCATCTACAGCCACAACGGCTATCAGTGGGCGAAGTCCGAAGATTACGACTCTGAGCGGGCTGCGCAGGAGATGATTCAGTCTCTGAACAGCGCGGGTTAAACTCAATCAAACATGAACCACAAATGAGGGAGGGAGGCCGAGGCTTTCCTCCCTCGTTTGGGATAGGGAGAGTATCATGATAGAATTCAAAGAAGTAGAAAAGCGTTATCCGAATGGATTCGAGGCCCTGAAGCACATCAACCTGACCATTGACCAAGGAGAGTTTGTGGCTATCATCGGCCTGTCAGGCGCGGGCAAGTCCACCCTGATCCGTACCATCAATCGGATGCACGACATTACCCAGGGCCAACTGACGGTGGACGGCACCGATGTGATGACCCTGCATGGAAAAAACTTGCGGAAATTTCGTCGCCGTATCGGCATGATTTTCCAGTCCTTCAACCTGATTACCCGCACCACTGTTATCAAGAATGTGCTCACCGCCTTTGTCCCTGATCTGCCCTGGTGGCGGGCAACTTTTGGCATCTTCACGAAGGAGGAAAAGATGAAGGCGCTGGAAGCCCTGGATCAGATGGGAATTCTGGACAAAGCCTTTGTCCGGGCGGATCAGCTCTCCGGTGGTCAACAGCAGCGGGTAGCCCTGGCTCGCACCCTGGCCCAGAATCCTCAGGTTATCCTGGCGGATGAGCCGGTGGCCTCTCTGGACCCGGTGACCGCCAAACAGGTGATGGATGATTTCCTACGAATCAACCGGGATATGCACATTACGGTACTCATCAACATCCACCATGTGGAGTTGGCTCTCCAGTACGCCACCCGGGTGATTGGTATCCGAGCCGGGGAGATTGTTTACGACGGCCCGGCCAATCAGGTGGATCAGGCGGTGCTGGACTCCATCTATCAGGGAAAGCAGGAGGAACCGGCATGAGTATATATGATAAGATCTTCCCACCCAGATTGCTTACCCTACCCAACGGAAAGCAGGTTTCCAAACCCAGATCTCGTGCTCCGCTGGCAGCGGTGATTTTAGTAGCCATGACGCTTCTTTCGGTGGAGGTCACCGGTTTTGATATGGGGGTCCTGGTCAGTCGGATTAAGGAGTTTTTTGTCATTCTGGGAGACATGATTCCACCACAGTGGGACTATATGCCCCAGATTTGGCAGCCCCTGTTCGACACCATCAAGATGTCCCTGCTGGGCTCCTTCATCGGCTCCATCCTGGTGGTGCCCTTCGCTATGCTGGCTTCCACCAACATCATTCACAGCCGGGTGGTCGTGGCAGCTATGCGCCTGCTCCTGAGTATCATCCGCACCTTGCCTACCCTGGTCTCTGCCCTGATCGCCACCTACATTTTCGGCCTGGGTACCCTGGCTGGCACTACAGCCATCGCCATCTTTACCTTCGCTTACATCGGCAAGATTCTCTATGAGGAGATTGAAACGGTGGACATGGGACCTTTTGAAGCCATGGAGGCTATGGGGGCTACCAAGGTACGCGCCTTCATCAGCGCCATCGTCCCCCAGGTGCTGCCCTCCTATCTGTCTAACTGCCTATTTTGCTTCGAGGGCAATGTGCGCTACGCCTCTATTCTGGGGTATGTGGGAGCAGGCGGCCTTGGTCTGATCCTGAACGAGAAGATTGGTTGGCGTGAGTATGCCAGCGTAGGTATGATCCTGCTGGCGTTGTTCGTCACCGTGTTTATCATTGAAACCATCAGCCGGGCCGCCCGGAAACGGCTGGTATAGGAGGAGCTGCCATGAACAAACGAATCGAAGCGGCTTATGAACAGCGGCCCCGCCGCTGGGTCTTTGAGCTGGCCGTGGCTGTGGTGGTTGTAGCTCTGCTGATCTGGAGCGGCTCTGCCGTGGAGACGGCGGGCACCACGCAAAATGGAGCGGTGATTGCCTGGAACATCCTGGCGGGCATCTTCCACCCGGACACGGACCTGCTGTTCAATTTCACTACCCAGGGTGTGCCTTATCTGTTGTTGGAGACCATCTGCATCGCGTTCCTGGGCACCATTGTGGGGGCAATCATTTCCGTTCCGTTGGCCTTTCTTTCGGCCTCCAACCTGACTCCGAAGCCGGTGGCCTTTGTGGGACGTATCATCATTATGGCCGTCCGCACCGTTCCCGCCTTCGTCTATGGCCTCATGTTCATTCGCGTCACAGGCCCCGGTGCCTTCGCTGGCCTGCTGACCATGTCCCTGTGTTCGGTAGGCATGGTGAGCAAAATGTACATCGAAGCCATTGAGGACTTGGATGTTCGTGTATTGGAGTCCCTGGACGCGGCGGGCTGCACGACCTGGCAGAAGATCCGCTACGGCATCCTGCCCCAGCTGATGCCCAACTTCGCCTCCACCGCCATCTACCGCTTTGACATCAACCTGCGAGACGCCACCGTGCTGGGCCTGGTGGGAGCGGGCGGCATTGGTGCGCCGCTGATTTTTGCCATGAACTCTTATCGCTGGGAGGAGGCTGGTGCCATCTTGGCGGGCCTCATCGTGCTGGTGCTGATCGTGGAGTGGATTTCCACCAAAATCCGGGTCAAGCTGGCCAGGGGGTGAGCATGGAAAAAACGGTTCAAATCTATTACACCTCAGATACCCACGGCCACATTTTCCCGGTAAACTACGCCGCCAACTGCCCGGAAAAATCCGGCCTGCTGAATCTGGCCGACCAGATGGAAAAGGACGGAAATACCCTGGTATTGGACGGCGGAGATTCCTTGCAGGGGACGCCTTTGACCCAATATTACCTGGAGAACCGGGACCGGTGGCCTGTCCACCCGGTAGCTGCGGCCTTCAACGCGATGGGCCTTGACTATTTTACCTTGGGCAATCACGACTTCAACTTCGGTTATGAGGCCCTTCGGGATTATCTGCGGGCCATGGACGGTGTATGCCTGTGCGCCAATGTAGAGGACCTGGGCGGCGAACTGCCCATCCGCCCCTGGGCAGTGCATACCCTGGCCAACGGCCTGCGGGTAGGAATCACCGGCGTGGTCACCGATTTTGTGAACGTATGGGAACAGCCCCAGAACTTGGAGCAACTTCGGGTCACCAATACCTTTCAAGCTGCCCGGACGGCCTGTTCCGCCCTTCAGGACCAGTGCGACGTTCGGGTGTGTATCTACCACGGAGGTTTTGAGGAAGAGTTGGAAACGGGGCGGGTGCTCTCGGACAGCGGAGAGAATATTGCCTGTAAAATTGCTCGGGAACTGGACTTCGACCTTCTCCTCACAGGCCACCAACACATGGCGGTGGAAGGGGTAGAGTTGTCTGGCACCTATGCGGTTCAGCCCCCCGCCAACGCCGGGCACTTTCTTCGTATCACTGGACAGCAAGACGGGAGAAACTTCTGTTTTCATTCCAAACTGACGCCAGTGGGTGCAACGCACGGCACGGAGCCTTATCAGAGCTTACTGCCCCTGGAACAGGCGGTGCAGGTCTGGCTGGACCAGCCCATCGGGGAGTTGGCCTATCCGATTTCCCCGGAGGGGAAGCTGGACGCCGCCCTCTACGGCAGCCAGGTGGCCGCCCTGTTCAACCAGGTGCAGTTGGCCGAGACCGGGGCGGATTTCTCCTGCACCAGCTTGGGAAACGACCCGGTGGGGCTGGCCTCCCCAGTGACCATGCGGGGTGTAACAGCAGCCTACCTGTTTGCCAACACTCTGGTGGTGCTGGAGGTGACGGAAGAGGTGCTGCGGCAGACTCTGGAACGGTGCGCCGCCTACTTCACGTTGGTTGATGGCCAACCCCAGATTTCGGAAGAGTTTCTGCTACCCAAGGTGGAGCACTACAACTACGACTTTTACGCTGGTCTGGCTTATACTTTCGATCTGCGCCGCCCTGTGGGGAGCCGGGTGGTTCGGCTGACAAAATTGGACGGCTCACCCCTGGGAGGTGGGACCTTTCGTCTGTGCACCAGCAACTACCGGGCTACCGGCACCGGCGGCTATGATGTCCTACGGAAGTGCCCGGTCCTCTGGCGAGGCGGCGTAGAAATGCCGGATCTCACCGCCTGCTATATCCAGACCCACAGCCCGGTGCCGCAGTTGCATAACGCGGAGATGCGGGTGATCTGGTGAAACCTTCTTGACAAGCCACAAGGAATATGGTTTTATAAATCAAATAAAGGAAAGAAGGTGGAGGATGGACAGATTCAATGTCGCAGTGAAAGTTGTTCAAAACGCCGGAGATCTTCTTCGGCAGTGCCGCCTGGAAGAGGCGGAAGTCAGCCAGAAAACGGGTCATCAAGACCTTGTCACCCGTTGGGACCGCAGAATCGAACAGCTGCTGCGAAATGAAATACTGACAGCCTTCCCCCAAGACGCCATCGTGGGGGAAGAGTATCCGCCGGAGGCGCATCGCACCGGGGCGGTGACCTGGTATATTGACCCCATCGACGGGACCACGAATTTTATCAATCAGCACCAAAACTACGCCATCTCCGTGGGGTGTTGGGAGGGAAGCGTACCACTGTTCGGACTGGTGCTGGATGTGGAGCGAAAAGCGCTGTACTGGGGAAAGCACGGCGGCGGTGCGTGGCAGGATCAGACGCCGATCCGCACCTCTCGCCGGCGGGAACTATCAGAGCTGCTGCTGACAACACCGGGCCTGCAATACACCTTTTTGGAACCCCATCCCTATCAGGAGCGGATGATCTGGCTCGCCCGGAAGGTACGGGGAGTCCGGTGCCTCGGCTCCGTGGCCCTGGAACTTTGTGAGGTGGCTGCTGGCCGGGCAGATTTATTCGTTACCATGCGCTCTTCCCCCTGGGATCACAACGCGGCGCGGATCATTCTGGAGGAGGCTGGAGGTGCGATTTTCACAGTGGATGGAAATGAGCTGCCCCTGAATCAGAAAAGCACAGTGCTCGCTCTCAATGCTATTGAACTGAAAGGCCGCATCTTGATGAATGAGAAAAGTCCGCTATAAAAGATTTGGGGACATTTAGTCTAGCAGTGCTCAAGGATTGACCTTGTTTGCTGACTTATAGTTTTTTTGTGGCCTCAGGGAACAGGCTTACATTAACGATCCTTCAGAGCTACCATACCGACAATTAGAAAACATAAAGTAAAGTGCTTCTCCTTTGTACCGGCAGAAATGCCACCGGGAAAAAAAGAGAGGCACTTTTATTATATATTCATCCACGGCAAAGTATGGGACACGGCTGTTCAAAAACTTGTTTCCATTAAATACGTGCTTTCTATGATATGGTGTAATTATTTGGCAATCGTTGGGGCTTTTCTGCCTAACATTTACGAGTGTTTTACCTTGAATTCACACCGAAAAACCAGCTAAGTGTTATAATTAAACCGGAACCAGATCTACTAACTAGAGGGCAAAACGACGAGGTGAATTTTATGACTTTATTTATGAACGAGAAAGATATGAATGAAATGTTAGATAGTATCTGTCCGGAAGGAGAAACATACCAGGGAAAAGCATGGGGAACCCTGATGTCTGGGACGGCTGAAATGTTGGCACTGGGAGCTTTGAGTAATGTATATTGTTATGTTGGCGTGACAGAAAAAACATTGGTTATCGCAGTGTTGGAAACTTTTGATATCT
>NZ_JACJKP010000017.1 GCF_016901605.1 Gemmiger formicilis | reverse complement strand
CCGTCAGGGCGTTGCAGCCCGCGGCCTTTACTTCTTCCACGGCTTTGAGCATATCGGCTTCGTTTTCCACCGTGACGCTGCACTCATAGGGCTCAAAACCTTTGGTCTTGCAGGCGGCCACGATGTTCTGGCGGCGCTGGGTGGACAGGGCAATGGGGAAGCAGTCGCGGCTGACCGCCACAATACCCAGACGGACTTCGGGAATGTTGGTGGATTTCATAATGAGTTCCTCCTTGATTTTACAGCAGGGATGCAATATCAATATTTTCTCCGGTCAGGGCAGCAACGGCACCCTGGCCTGCTTCGTCGGAATCGGGATGGGCCAGCAGCCACTTGTTGCAGGCCCACAGGGTCTTGTCCTCCTCATTCAGAGGAGTCATGGCGGGTTTGGGCCCGTTGGTGCCCCGGGGCAGCACAATGACCACCTGGAACCCGGCACCGGGGGCTGCGGAACAGGGGGCGTAGTGCAGGGTGGTGGCATACACTTCCACCACGGCGCCCGCCGGGGCCCGGAATGCCTGTACCTTGGCGGTATCCAGCTTGCCGTCTACGATGTCGTCTTCCTTGGCTACCAGAAGGATAAAATCCCCGGCGCCGATGTTCAGCTCACTGTCCCGGTGATATTCCAGGCAGTTGAGTCTGGTGTTGTGCCCGTTGCACCATCCCAGCTGGATGGGCATGCCGCCGTAGGCATTGGCGGCAAACTGGGCCGCAACGGGCAGTTTTTCCAGTTCCGGCTGGGAGGGCACGTAGTCCACCCCCGCCGGTACCGGGGTCACAGCCTGCAGGGTCCTGACCAGTTCGGCCGTGTCATAGCCTTCCAGCACCTTGCCGTAGGGGGCAAAAGCCGCGTCGAATACCGATTGAATTTTCATAACATGTCACCTCAAGCGCGGGGTGTGATCCCCGCAAATCGTTCCAATTTACAGCAGCTGGGGATACAGCGCTTTCAGCGCCGGATAAATCTTGGAGAACTGCCGGTACCGCTCCTCATAGCGGGCCGCAATGGCCGGGTCCGGGCGGACGGTGTCGGCCACCTGCACCAGCCTGTCGCAGACTGCCTGCACGCTGGGGTAGGCGCCGCAGGCCACCATGGCCAGCATGGCGCCGCCCATGCCGGGCCCCTGTTCCGAGGCCGGGGTATGCAGTTCCACATTGAGCACGTTGGCAATGATCTTTTTCCACAGGGGGCTCTTGGCGCCGCCGCCGCAGATCATGCTGTGGCGGATCTCCAGCCCCAGGGAACGGGCCACCTCAAAGCTGTCCCGGATGGCAAAGGCCACGCCTTCCAGCACCGCCTGGGTAAAGTCGGTGCGGGTGGTGTCCATGGTCATGCCCAGGAAGGCCCCCCGGGCGTTGGTATCGTTGATGGGGGAACGCTCCCCCATCAGGTAGGGCAAAAAGTAGACATGATTGCGCCCCAGCATCTCATCGGTGATGGGGGCCTGAGCGCCCGCGTAGTCCCGGTCGCCCAGGATCTCGTCCATCCACCACTTGTTGCAGGACGCCGCCGAGAGCATGCATCCCATCAGGTGGTAATGGCCGTCGGCGTGGGCAAAGGCGTGCAGCGCGTTGTGCGGGTCCACGCCGAAATGCTCGCTGGAGATGAACAGCGTGCCCGAGGTGCCCAGGCTGATGTTGCAGGCTCCCTCGCCCACGGTGCCGGTGCCCACCGCCGCCGCGGCGTTATCCCCCGCACCGGCGCAGACCACCACCGATTCCGGCAAGCCCAGCTGGGCGGCAATTTCCGGCCGCAGGGTGCCCACGGCCTCGTAGCTTTCAAACAGGCGGGGCATCTGGTCCTGGGTAATGCCGCAAAGGTCCAGCATTTCCCGGCTCCAGCACTTGTGCTCCACATCCAGCAGCAGCATGCCGCTGGCGTCCGAGTAATCAGTGCAGTGCACCCCCGTGAGAATGTAGTTGATATAGTCTTTGGGAAGCATGATCTTGCGGATGCGGGCAAAGTTTTCCGGTTCATGCTTGCGCATCCACAGGATCTTGGGGGCCGTAAAGCCTGCAAAGGCAATGTTGGCCGTGCGGGCAGACAGGGTCTCCCGGCCGATCTCCTCGTTGAGGTAGTCCACCTCCCGGGCGGTGCGGCCGTCGTTCCACAGGATGGCCGGGCGGATCACCCGGTCGTTTTCGTCCAGCACCACCAGGCCGTGCATCTGGCCGCCGGCGCCGATGCCCGCCACCTGGGATTT
The DNA here is from genome assembly GCF_016901605.1 of Gemmiger formicilis. Lineage (GTDB taxonomy): Bacteria > Bacillota > Clostridia > Oscillospirales > Ruminococcaceae > Gemmiger > Gemmiger formicilis_B. Next base: position 22,047 of record NZ_JACJKP010000017.1, on the reverse strand, counting down.
GTCAAAGGATGCCAGCAGGTCGGGGATGCCCCCCAGCACGGCATTTTTCCAATCCTCGGGGTTTTGCTGGCTCCAGCCCGGCCGGGGGAATTCCAGGGGATATTCCCGGGAAATTTCGTTCTTGATATGGCCTTCCTCATCCATCAGCAGCAGCTTGACGGCCGAAGTTCCCAGATCAATTCCAATATACAGCATAACAGCCTCCCATGCCAACCTTTTTTACTTGCCGGACTTGCGGCTGGTGACCACGTCAAAGATGACCGCGACCAGGAGCACGCCGCCCTTGGCTGCACAAGCAATTAAAGAAATAACTTTTGTAAATATACTTTATCTTTTGTTTATAGAATACATCAGCTCTATTTCAGATGTCAATGCGTTTTGGATCATTTTTCCTCATTCAGAGGGTTGCACAAAACGCCCCTGAGAATTTATACAATTCTGACAACAAAAAACCGCCGTTAAAAAACGGCGGTGCTGCATTCTTAAAGCTGTTTTACAAAATTGTATAAAAGGCGTGTGGCGGCCCCAATGCACACCGAATGGCTGGAACTGGGGCTGAAGGTGATAAAGCTTGCCTCCTCCGACTGGGAGACCAACCCCCGGATCAGGTTTTCCAGCTGGTCCCGGTAGGGCGGCAGATACTGGGAGAGCAGTCCCCCGATGACCACAGGGCAATCCAGAATGGTATGAATGATGGTCACGGCATTGGCCAGATTTTCCAGGTAGGTATCCCACAGGGCCTTGTATTCCCCGTTGCCCTCCTCCAGCCGCTGGAAGAACTCGTCCAGGCTGATGTCCAGGTCGTCGGAGAGGCGCGCCGTGGAGCAGTAGGCTTCCAGGCAGCCCTTGCGCCCGCACTTGCACAGCAGACCGTTGGGGTTCAGGCAGATATGGCCGAATTCCGCCGCCCGGTGGTTCACACCGTCGTACAGTTTGCCGTCTACCAGCATGGCGCCGCCCACGCCCCGGCTTAAAGAGAGGTAGGCCATGCTGGGCTGGTCCGTGCGGTTCCACCACACGCCAAATCCGCCGCAGGTGGCGTCGTTATCCAGCAGGACCGGGTAGTGGATTGCCTGGGTAAACTGGCACGGGGTGGAGCTGTGCACGCCGATGGTGGGCGCGTATTCGATGGTCGTCTGGTCCGGCCCGATGATGCCCGGCAGGGTCATGGCAACGCCCAGCAGTTTTTCCCGGTCCAGCTGGTGTTCATCCAAAAACTGTTCGATCAACTGGGAGAGGTGATTTCCATAGGCAGCCGTGTTGGAAAAAGGGATCACCACTTTCTGGCAGGCCAGGGTTTCCTGCCGCAGGTTGATGGCCACCATGTGCAGATCGCTTGCAGTCAGTTCAATACCCAGCGCAAACCGCGCATTGGGCAAAGGGATGATCAGCCGCGGCCGCCGTCCCCCGGTAGAATCGGTGGTAACGGAGCGGTCCAGAAGGCCCATATCGGTCAGTTCGTTCAGATTCTGGGTCAGCGTGGGCAAACTCATGGACAAACGAAACGCCAGATCTTGTTTCGTAACAGGTTCCCACTGTGCAATCAGATAGCGGTATACGCGATTCCGGTTTTCTTTGCGCAATTCAACGGTAGACAAAGGCCTGCGGGAACTCATACAGAAACCTCCCTTTTACTTTTGCACTTTTATAAAACTACTTTTACTATATCATAGTGGGGAAATAATTGCAAACATTGGATTCTTCCGTGCGGCCCCTGCGACCGCTCCCTGCTTCCGCCGCAGGCGCGGTCGCCTTCGCAGCTGTTCTCGTCCCCGTCTGCACCAGCTCTACTTCCCGGATTATAGCAATAAAAAAGAGCCCTACGCTTTCCGTAAGGCTGTGTAGCGGCAACATCTCTACCCACGGCACGCCCTGCTTTCCTTTACGTTCCCCGGGGACTCTCCCGCGCTCTAAAAAGGGTCCACCGGACCCTTTTTGCCCGCCGGAGCGGACGGCGGGCCCTTACGAGTTGCGGTGCCCGCATCGGCCGGCGCCCCTTGGGACGGGGCTTGTCCTCTGCGACCGCTGCCCCTGCTCCGGCTCCCTGTTTCCGCCGCAGGCGGCGGTCGCCTTCGCAGCTGTTCTCGTCCTCCGAGCGTGCAACCAAAATAAAAGCCCCCACGGCGGGACACGCCGTAGGGGCTTTTATTTTGGTGCACCATTCCCATCCAAAAACGAACTAAGTACTTCTTCTAAAGATACCGGGCGTCCGCCCTCTTGATAGTTGAAATTTACCACGATGCGGTCATCGAACAGATAGATGGAATTGACAAAACAGTCGATGACCTTCTCCTGAAAGGCGATATCCGCCGGGTCGCCGTGGCGGAACTGATCGAACCAGAAAAGAATCTGTTCCCGGGTAATGGGCGGCTTTTCGATCTGCTCCTGCAGGATGCTGGTTTCCAGCGCTTCACGCTGCTGTTCCAGTACCTCCATCCGCGCCTTGGTGGAGGGGGTCAGGATGCCCTGCTCGATGGCCGCCACCAGATTGTCGATCCGGCGCTTGACCTCTTTCAGCTCCGCCTGCAAAACCGGCAGGCGGGTGTTTTCCTTGCTTTGGTATTCCAGCAGCTTGTCCGCCAGCAGGTCGATAACCCGGTCATTCAGCACCTTTTCCAACGCCGTCTGCACCACAAACTGCTCCAGCGGCTCCTTGCGCACCGGCTTCAGGCTGCAAGCCTCCTTGCCGCTGCGTTTACGAGTGCCGCATTTATAATAGCAGTGGACCGTACCTGTGTGGCTTCTGCCGCTCTCCCCTGCCATCATGGTACCGCACTTGCCGCAGAACAGCTTGGTGGTGAGCAGATAGTGGACATCCGCCTTGTTGTGTGCCGGTGCCTGGCGGTGAATCTCACACCGGCGCTGGACCGCATCGAAGCAGTCCGGGTCGATGATGGCCGGGATGGCATCCGGGATGACGGTATCCTTATAGCGGTATTCGCCCAGATACCGGCGGTTTTTGAGCAGCGTCTGGAAGCTGTTCTTGGTGAACGGGTTGCCCCGGCTGTTGCGGATGCCCCGGGCGTTCAGCGATTCGATGATACTGCGGATGCTCTCCCCCGCCGCATACCGCTGGAACGCTTCCTGCACCACCGGCGCGGTGGCCGGGTCGATCTGGTAGTGATGCTCGCTGTCGATGCGGTACCCCAGCGGCACCGGGCCGCCGTTGAACTTGGCCTTGAGGGCATTCTCTTTATGACCGCGGCTGACCTTCTCGGCCAGCTCCGCCGAATAGTACTCGGCCATGCCTTCCAGCAGGCTTTCCAGCATGATGCCCTCCGGCGTGTTGGAGATGGGTTCCGTCACCGACACCACATGGACCCGGTTATTTTTGAGGATGCGCTTATAGTGGGCTGAGTCGTACCGGTTGCGGGAAAAGCGGTCCAGCTTCCAAACCAGCACCGCTTCAAAGGTGTGGGTGGCGCTGTCGCGGATCATCTGCTGGAACTGCGGGCGGCTGTCGGTCTTGGCGGACAGTGCCCTGTCGATGTAGGTCCGCACCACAGTGATGCCGTTCTGGTCGGCATACTCCTTGCATTCCCGCAGCTGGCCCTCGATGGATTCTTCCCGCTGGTTGTCGCTGCTGTAACGGGCATAAATCACGGCATTCATGGCGTGCACCTCCTCACTTGTGCTTCTCCTCTTCTCCCATATTGAGGATCATCTGCTTTAAGCGGCGGTTCAGCTCGCTGCCCGGTGTGAAGCAGGCTTCCACAAATTCGCTCCAATCCGGTTTGCGCTGCACCACCTCCTGCGCCCCTTCCGGCGTAACGCAGACATACCGCCCGCGGGGGTCTTCGCACAGACCGAAGATATAGTCCAGCGATACATTAAAATAGGTGGCATACCAGACCAGGATACGGTAAGGTGCCGCCGCCCTGTCAGTTTCGTACCGGTTGATGGCCGCCTGATTGGTTCCGGCTAGTGCCGCCAGCTGAGCCTGGGTCAGCCCTGCATCCTTGCGCAGCACGCGCAGCCGGGTGCCTACGGATACATCCATGGAAAGACCTCCTGTAAAATTCGTCAATTCAAGTATAATCGAATCAGCGGTTTTCTTCAAGTCTTTCTTCTGGTCCTTTCCTAGTTCACCCGTCAGAAAAAATGTCATGAGAGATTTCTGTCTCCCATGACATTTTGCATATTGACGGCTCTTTACCGTTTTCGTTTCCGGCACCATGCCATCACAGCAAACGGCAGGCAAACGAGTCCTACCAGGAACGGGATCACCAGCAAAGGTCCGGGCGACCAGATCCGGAAACCGAACCAATGATACAGGTTCTGCCGGAAGATATCCTCCGCCCCGCCCACAAAGGGCAGCAGCCGCAGATATTGCTGTACCGACCAGGGCAGATACTGGTTTAGGATCTGTGGTCCCCAGGTGATCAACAATGCGGCGATCAATGCTGCCGTGGTTCCCGGCAGAAGCGCCGACATCAGCAAGGCAATCCCGGCAAATCCCAGCACAGAGCAGAACAGGTACGCCAGTTCATAGCATTCCGCCTGTAGCATGTTCATCGGTGCAGTGGTCAGCATCTTGATCAGCTGGATGGGCAGATTCCAGCCCTCAAATCCCAGCCAGATCGCCTGAACCGCCACCATAACCGCCGCAAACACCGCAAAGATTTCCACCGCAAAGGCAAGGCCCGACAGGAGTTTGGCCCCGGCCAGTCCTGCTTTTCCATGCAGGGATGTCACCTGCAGCGTATCCATGCCCCGCCGTCTTTCCCCGGCGAACACAGATGTCAGGGCCAGAGCCAGAACCACGGGCAAGACCATCTGCCCAAAGCCCCCGATTCCGTTGCCCAAAATGGCAGACCAGCCTGCAGCCCAGCCGTATGCCATGGGCTTGTCCACCTGGCTGTCCATATCCAGAAAGAACTGCCGATCCGCCGGGTCTGAAAACTGGTTTTCCAGGTAATATTCGAGTTTTTCCTCCCGACGCTCATACAGACCGGTCAAGCGAGCAGGGTCCACATAGTAGATGGTAAGTGTGGGATAGGTCTGGGTCTGATCCTCCACCTCCGGCCACAGAAACGATACCAGTGTTCCCTGCAGAAAGCTGAAATCCGCCAAAGCCCCGTCAAACTCGGGGTTCTCCGCCAGGATTTGCTGATAGGTACGCACCATATCCTGTACATTCTCATCGGTGAGCGTTTGCCACTGGGCGGCATATTGCTGACTCTTGCGAATGTTCGTATACCCATCGATCTGGTGACTTCCATCCGCTCGCATGGTGCCGAAATTGATACACTGCATGGCCCATACCTGCAGCCCCAGCGTCAACAGCAGCATTCCACAGACTGCCAGTCTGGTCAGTCCAGAGCGCCACAGTTTCTTATGTTCCTGCCAGAACAGGCTCATGGATTGTCGCCTCCTTCCTCCTCCGGGAAGTACAACAGATACAGATCTTCCAACGTGGGGATACATGGCCTTGCCGCCGGGGCAGGCTTTGCATCCGCCAGAATCCGCAGCGTCACGCTGTTCCCGTCATAGCGCAGATTGATTACTGTCATTCGTGCCTGCCAGGTCTCAGCCTCTTGGGACGGCAAAGTCAGCTCCCACACGCGTCCGTTTGCCTGCTGCAGCAGTTCCGAAACTGTCCCCTGGGTTTGAAAGCGTCCGTCTTTCATCAGGAACACCTTGTGCGCAATCGCTTCCAGATCAGAAACAATGTGGGTGGAAAGCAGCACAATTTTTTCCTGCGCGTACCCTTCCAGAATGTTGCGGAAGTGGACCCTCTCCTTGGGGTCCAACCCTGCGGTCGGCTCGTCCAGAATCAGAATATCCGGGTCATTGAGCAATGCCTGGGCGATGCCCAACCGGCGGCGCATCCCGCCGGAAAAGGTCCGGATCTTTTTATTGCCAGCCTCCTGCAGACGGACCATATGCAGCAGTTCCTGAATCTTGGGCATGGCCTGGGAGCGGGTCATCCCTTTCAGCACAGCCATATACAGAAGGAAATCGCGGGCGCTGTACTGCGGATATCCGACAAAATCCTGGGGTAGATAACCCAGTTTGTCCCGGTATGCCGCCCCCAGTGCGTCAATGGGAATCCCATCCAGGCGTACCTGTCCGGCAGTGGGCTTCAAGACGCCGCAAATCATCCGCAAAAGAGTTGTTTTTCCCGCCCCGTTAGCGCCCAACAGACCATAAATACCGGGTTCCAACACAGCGGTGACCCCTGCCACCGCCGTGTTTCCTCCGAACTCCTTGCACAGATTTTCAAGCAGCAATTCCACCGATGATGCCCTCCTTTCGTTGTTGGAACAGAGAAATCAGTTCTCTGACAAAAAATCCGCCGAATACCAGGAATGCAAGAATCCAGCCGCCCAACGCAGATGTTTCATACAGTTGGGGTGCCGCAAGATGAATCATCAGCAGTCCTGCTGCCGTGACGGAACATACCGCGATACAAATTGTTCCATTGCTCCGCGGACAGCGTCGAAGCACTGTCAAGGCAACCATCGCACAAAACAAAAAAGGAACCAGCAGATAGAAAAATAACGGCAGCACGGCTTTTCCCGTCTGTGACCTTCCCAACACCAGTGCCGATGTCAGAATCACAAGGTCTGCGGCCGCGGCCAGAATCAACTTGGCAAGTGCTAATTCTGCACGGGACACACAGGTGGATGCTTCCAGTTCATCCATGTCGTAGCGCTGACCAGCAAACAGGACCGGCAGACATACTGCCACCAGAAGAGGCCCCAGCAGCGGCAGCCAGGACACAAGGTCTTTTTGTCCGGCCGCCGCCAGGAAAAACAGAACAGAAGCCGCCCCCTGAGCCGCCCACATGGGCACCCCGGTAAAGCGCCATACCTGTGAGAGGAAGGTCCAGAATCCGGTACGCTGCCGCACCGAATTTTCTTGTAAGAGCGCGGCGCACTTTTGTTTGGTTTCCGCCATGCGAGAGGGCTGGGGCCCCTGGCACAGCAGGTGATGCAACTCAGAAGAATTCACAGTCTTCCCTCCCTTAAAGATTTCAGTGCTTTCCGTACACGGCTCTGCACGGTGCGTAATGGCTGGCCCGTCACGGCTGCAATCTCGCGGTATTTCAGTCCTTCCCCATACCGGAGCAATACGGCTTCCCGCTGCTCCGGGGGCAGACTTGCCAACAGTCGCTCTGCCATATCACGGTTTTCGACAGCTTCAAAAGGCGCCGATGTGTCTGCCATGTTCTCCGGTAACGGTTCCGTTTTTCTTTGTCTGGCAGCATCCACGCACAGACAATAGGCGATGCGATACAGATAGGCGCGGAACTGCCCTTGTTCCCGGTAGCTTCCTATGGTACGAAACAGGTGCAAAAAGACTTCCTGGGTCAGGTCCTCCGCCGTCTGTGTACAAGGGGTATGGCGGGCGCAATATCGCAGAATTGCCGTATAATATCGCTCAATCAGGGCATCTCCCGCCGTGCGGTCTCCGGCCTGAATGCGACGTATCAACTGCGCATCCCGCATACGCATCCCCCCTTTGTAAAATGTGCTTCACTTATGATAACGAGGTTTCTCCCCAAAATGATTAGGCTATAAGCACTTTCACGTTTTTTCTTCCGCGTTTCTCCTGTTTTTCCACTCCTCAAACAGCCGTTGTCCCTCTTCCGACTGGTAAAATGCCTGGATCTTGGGCAGCAGGAACCGGGCGAACCGCTCCAGCTCCTGCTGGGGCACGCCGTCCTCCCGGTATTTGGCGGACGCCGCTGCCTGTGCTGTTTTCTTCTCCTGCCGATCTTCCGTAGCGGCTCCTTTCTGCAGGGCTGCCCCCTGCTGCCTTATGATGCGTTCTGTCATCGATCCTGACCCTTGGCCCGCTGGCGGCGCTGCTGACGGTTCAGCCGCTTTTCCTCCTGCCGGCGTCGGCAGATGCCCAGCACAAACGCCTGCACCTGTTCCGGTGCCACCCGCATGGCTTCGCGGTAGGGCCGGGTTTCGGTGAGTACTGCATCCAACTGTTCCTCACAGCGGTGGAGGCGCTGGCGCACTTCCTGTTCCCTCACTGTGCTTTGCTGCAGCTGCATCCGCAGACTGAGGTTTTCCGCCTGCAACTTGCCGGTGGCCTTTGCCATCTCACACAGCGTCTGAAAATCTTGCGGCATCAGTTCCACCCGCTTTTCCAGCACACCTTTGGTTTTGGCCCGCTGCTCGATGTCCGCCACATCGCGGATTGAGCCGGAAATGTTCTTCACCTGGGAGATAAGCTCCTTCCGCTGACCTTGCAGCTGTTTGGTCTGGTCAGACAGCTCTGCCACTGTCTGGCGGTCTTTCTGGACCTTATACTCCAGCACATCCAGGTGTTCGGCATCGCTCCCCTGTACACCGCGTTCAAAGTCGGTGAATCCCGCCTGCCGCATGTGCTCGAAGAATTGCGTTTGCAGCAGGCTGTAGGAACTTATCAACCGGGGCTTGCCGTTCTTTTTCAGCACAGGCTGTCCCTGGTCATCGGTCATGGGGACCATCGGCCACTTTTTGCTGTGGCTGACCTGCATGATCGTTTCCCGCACGGTACCCCGTAGCGCCGGGTCCTTGCACCGTTTGGACCAGAGGATCTGCTTTTCCACCACCGGCAGGTAGACAACGTGGAGGTGATAGTGGAACACATCCCTTCCCAGCCGGTCACTGGCTTCCCGGTTGCGCTCGTCGGCGTGCATGACCGCGGAGATGATGTACTGTTCCCCGCCTGCGATCTCCTTGGCCAGCTCATACACCTCGGCGTAGAATTTCTTGGCGTACTCATAGCCGCCGTGGGTCTCGAAGTAATCGGTGTTCACATCAAACACCAGCTCATCAAAGACGTAGGCATCCGGTTTCAGTCCTCGGGTGGAAACGACGCCTTCTTCCACCATCCGCTCAAATTGCTGGGCGTAAGTAGCTGCCTCACAGGCTTTGAAGGTCACATTGTTGTGGCTGTATTCCAGCAACACATCCGGGTTGGAGTACACTTCGTTCTTGCGTTCGTTGTGCCGCTCCCGCACCGAGATAGCATTTTTACGGTAGCGCTCATTGCGCACCACGGTCCGATGGATTTTGCTGATAGGCGACTCCTTTCTTGGGTGCGGTTCTGCTGCGGATGGGGTACGCAGATGCTTTGGAAAGCATCTGACCCACTATGACACTTTCCGGCGCTGCCGGCAAAGTGCCAGTGGGCCCGCTGCGGCGGGAGGGATCGGGATACGGCTGCCAACCGAAATCGGTGTGCCATCTTCCCGGTTGGGCCGCCGTCGTAGCGGTTACCAAGTCTGTGGTTGCCTCTGGAAACCAGGCACCACAGCCTTTGCCCACCTTTTGCAAAACGCGGGGTGTGGAATTCTTTCTCTATTTCTCTTTTAGTTAGATAGTTCATTCTATCTTTATCGTGTCGGTTTTTCCGACGGGTCAGTGTCGGCAAATCCGTCAACTGCCTGTCCGTTTTTCCTACAGGTCGTGCCGGATTCTCCGACGGGTGGTTACAGCTCGTTGGGTTCCTTGGGCCGGGGCAGATTGAGATAATACCGCCGGGCCTTTCCGTTTGACTGTCCCGGCACGGGCTCCAGCAAGCCGCAGCGTTCCAGGGCGGCGAACAATCCGGCAGCCTTCTCCCGCTGGCAGTGCAGCAACCTCCCGGCACTGGCCCGCGAGAGGCTCACACAGGGCCTGCCCTCGGCTTTCCAGCGCCCGGTGGTATCCTGGGCCGACAGCCGAAGCAGCCCCAGCAAATGGCCGTACAGCAGCTTGCTTTCGCCGGGAAGATCCCGATAGGGTTCTTCCGACAGGAGACTGCTCGGGATCATCAGAAAGCTGTCAATACGGTTGAGGTTTTCCTCTGCGGGAACGAGTTCATGGTTCAGATGGCACCTCCTTGGGTTATAGGTTAGTTGCGGACTCTGGCTTCTGGCATCCCTCTTTTCCGGTTGGTTTTGTCCTCGGAAAATGTTTGACGATTTCATCATAGATTCTTCCGACACACACAGCATACAACGCCTTGCAGTCAGTTTCAAGATGTGTTAGACTGTTTTCATGTTGGATGATTCACACATTTCTCTCGGCTGTTTCTGAAACACAGAAAAACACAGAGCCTTTTTCCTTCCACTATGCTCCAACACAGGACGGTGACAAATTTTGAACTACCAGACGTACCTTTTCTTTGAAGGCCGCACCGAATACATCCAAGGCTACGACACGCCCCAGCATACATATCCGCTGGGTTCCCTGGTGTTCGGTGTGCTGGACCTGGATGCCGTCCCCTATCTGGAACGGGGCCGCGCGTTGCTGGAAAGATTCCGGGGTGTAGAATTCCCGGAAGATCAGACCATGCAGCAGAGCCTAGCCTCCCCTGACACCTGTGTGTATTACCAGGTGGCTTCCTTTTACCATGATTTTTCCACCGCTGTGCGGCAGGTTTCCCCTGCTCTGTTTGATCTGGTGGAAGGCTACACGCTTGCCAACTTCCGTCGCAATGAGCGGGAACTGAAAGCTACCCAACATAGCCTGTGGCAATTTATACAGACTGGAAAAAATGACAGTTCGTATACATTTGATGAATTGCGCACCAGAATGTCCCACCTCGGCGAATTGGCCATAACCAGCGACATCATGGAGGGGTTCTGCCGGAACTTCCCGGAGTACACAGACCAGATGAAGGTATTTATCCAGCGTGATACCGGGGATGCCTCTCTGTGCCGGACGACACTGTCGGTATTGGAATCCTTTGTGACCTTGCTGCAGCAGTTGGTGGACAGCAAAACAGATCTGCACCAGCTGATCGAGGCTACACTGGTGGACGAGGATGGCCGCCCCAGAACGGAGCATGGCCAGCGCCCTTCGGAGCTGCTGGTAGAACTGGCCGAAAATGGCGATTCGACCTACCAGAAATATCACAGGCTGGAGGACGACATCCATATCCAGACCCGTTACAAACGGCCTGCAGACAACAAAAAAGGCGGCATTTCTGCCGCCACGTTCTACGCAAGCGATACGCTGCCTGCGTTACTCTTTTTGGAATTTGTACAGATGTGTGCCCAGGACCTGCCGGTCACTGTCTGTGAAAGCTGCCACCGGCTGTTTGTGCCCTTCTCCAGCCGTGCCAAGTATTGTGAGCGGGTGCTGGACCCAGAAACCGGCGCCACCTGCAAGGATATTGCCGCCAAGCTGGCCTATGCCGAGGAATTGAAGGCCAACAAAGCCAAGGAACTCTACAACAAGATGCGCAACCGCTACCAGATGCGCTGCTCCCGTGCTCCCGGCAACCAGAAAATGCGGGATGACTACAACGCCTGGCGCAAGCAGGCGCAGATGGCGCTGAGTAAGTATCAGTTAGGGGAAATCGGTTGGGAGGAGTTTGAAGGGATTATTCTGAAGAACAAGTAAGTATTCATGTTACACAATCGAAATTACTATTCTTACTTGTCTTCTTATTGTACGGAGATCTATCAATATGAATAAAAAACATTCTGGATATTGCGCCCTTTGCCTAGAGTATAAAGATAAACTTACCTTTGAGCATATTCCGCCACGCTCATCTGGTAACAATAGCCGTGCCAAAATTTATAATGGGCAGGAGTTAATAGGAAGCAACAAACTTCCATGGGACTTCTCCGAAATGCACTATGAGAATGCTCAGCAGGGAGCGGGGAAATACTCATTATGTAAAAAGTGTAATAATAAAACCGGCCGCTGGTATGGAGCTGCTTACTCACAATTCGCGCAACAGATAAAAGAAACATTTGAAACCAGTTTTTCGCATCTCATACAAACTGGTGAAATAAATATAAAAAACGTTTACCCTCTACAAGTCATAAAGCAAATTTTCTCTATGTTTTGCTCCGCCAATCCTCCTACGGACGATCATACCAATTACAAACCTGTCGTATACCCATTCAGTACACAAATTCTAACATCGCCTATTCAAAAATTGATTTTAGCTCAATACAATCTTGTTAATGCAGAATATTGGATTGATGATTTACGAAAGGTTGTCTTAGATAAAGAGCGAACCGGATTAAATTACGGCCGATTCAAGATTTGTATGTACTTTACATTAAGCCCCTTATTAAAAATCAACGGGATCAGCGAATCACTCAATCTTAACCATCATGACCCTGTATCTGTAAGCGAAATTGTAACATATCCTGTAGGCTTTTTACTTATACTAAACCCTAATAACGCTATCTCATATCCAGGGATCGATATAACCCATTGGGCAGATTATGCTTATACCGACTGCACTAGCATCTCCTTGCCGCTATGTATGTATCCCGTCAATTCCTGGATTCCAATAGATTTCCGCAGTAGAGAAGAAATACAGAAATGTATAGAGGCTAATAAGAGCTTTCTTGGCTAGTGCCATTTTTTCTTAATATGGATGTATGGATATAAAAAACAAATCCGAACGCACCTTCAAAAAGAAGTACGTTCGGATTTGCTTGGTATGGTGCACCATCGGGGACTCGAACCCAGGACCCACTGATTAAGAGTCAGTTGCTCTCCCAACTGACCAATACTAATGGTGTAGTCAAAATTTTCCATGTGGTTCTTCTCTCAAGAACTGCTTATAAGTTCCTCGCACATGGATTGTAATCTTGTATCCTTTTCCAACCTCCACCTTCTCGAACAGCTGTGCCAGGATAGCTCTTTTCCTCTGGACTGTGGCAAGATCAAATTCATTTGCCCAGCCGAGGAATTCATCGTAGTAACTGCGGATCTGCTGTACCGTGGTCCGATCATCATTGTTCTGCAATAGAGTTGCGTACTCACCTTTTGCTTGCCTGACTTCAGCCTCTGCCTGAGCAATCAGTCGGGCCAGCATCTCCTGCGAGAAGGCGCTCTCCCCTTCCAGACATTTCAACACTTCATCCTCATAGCGTTGTTGCTTGTACTGGGCTGCCTTGATTTTCTTCTCGGCAGCCTGCTTTTTTCTATTATGGTTTGCTTCTTGCTGACGAATCTTCTGCTCGATGCTCTTATCATAAGGCTCGCTCTTAATCTTGCGGAACAGTTCATCGGCGTAAACAAGCACGATCCTGTCAACCTTCTCTGCGAGATAGAGAGACTGTCCATCACATTGCCGCAGGTGCTGGCCGCGCTGGTAGCAGTTGTACTTGGCCTGCACCTTCTCCCGGATACTCCCATCGGCCAGTTTATATCGATCTGTATGCAAAAAGGCCGACATCTTCGCCCCGCAATGTGCGCAGACGACGATGCCGGCCAATAATGTTGGATTGCTGCTCTTTTGGGCAGCGTTTTTATCTTTCATAGCCTTTTTGCTTCTTTTGCTGATCATCTCGTTGGCCTTGGCAAACAAAGCCTCATCAATGATCTGCAGCTGCGGCATAAACTCCGATCTTGCCGCCTTAGTAATGATATATCCAGTATAGCCTTCATGCTGAATCATTCTCTTGATGTTGGAAGACTGGAACTCCGCCCCCTGGCGGGTACGCAGTCCTCGTTGGTTCAGCATCTGTGCCATGGCATATCCACTGGCACCTTCTTCCGCCACTTTCATAAACACTTCCCGGACCCATTCCGCTTCATCTGGATTGATTTCCAGATCCTTTACGGGCTGGTCTCTCTTGTTGACTCTACCTTTATTAATAGCACGGTATCCATAAGGGACAAAACCTCCGGCAAAATGTCCACTGGAAACGATCTGACGGATGCGGTCCCTGGTTCGCATGGAAGTCTTTTCGCTTTCCCCTGCCGCCTGCCAGAACCGGATATAGTTCATGAGCTTGTCGCCGTGACTTTCGATACGCTGCTGGCCTTCGTGGGTGCTCCACATCTGGATACCGTGCTGGACAAACCATTCCAGTACGAATGGCGTTTCACTCTCGATGCGTCCCAGCCGGTCAAACATATACACCAGAAGGATATCGAAGTTACCCGTGCTTGCCTCGCTGCGCAGTTCCTGAATCACATCCCGCTTACTGGCGGAAACTTTGGAACCCGAGATTCCCTTCTCGGCTTTTTCCAGTACCACACGCCAGCCATGCTCCTGGGCGAACTTCCGACAGGCGATCTTCTGCATAGGGATATCGTCGTGGTCCACCTGTCCTTTCGTGGAAACTCGATAGGACAGGGCCGCCCGTGGTGCATCGACCTCCAACCGCATCTGTTGGGTCATAAAATACGAATCATCTAACCACTTCTGATCTGCCTGCGAGATCTCCACTTCCTGCCCATGTTGGTCCCAAAAAGTCATCGTTGTTCCTCCCCTATTCAATTAGTTCGGGCTATTTGCCCATCCCAACAATACTCATTCAACGGGAGGAAAGCTATCACCAAAACGGAGAAACACACTCTCTACAACTGGTCACAATTTGACAGTTTACCCTCGCGGAGTTTTCTCTCTGCGTAGGCATCCATAATCATGGATTTCACTTTTTCAAGTGTACCTTCATCGTCCTTTTCCGAAAAGTATATGGTAACAGAGCCCCCCTCTACTTCCCGCTGTATCCGAGTACGGCCATCAGGCATCTGCTGTATGTATTCCTGCACACCGGTTCCTTCCTTTCGGGCAATCTGCAATCACACAATCCAGACCATAAAGATATAGCTGATACCGCAAACTTACATCGGTGGTGATCAGCGTCACATCGCTTGCCTGTAATTCGACAAGGATCTTGCAAAGTTTGCTTCTCTTACGGGCAAATCGAGAAAGCCTTGTTACTGCCACGGCATCGACATTGCCCCTGCGCACGGCCCGGAGCATGGAAAACAAACCAGGACGCCAAAAGGAATTGTCCTTGGTACATTCGCAGCTTTGGCCAACTATACAGTACCCATTGCAATTTGCCCATTCACGAAGTTCATCCAGCTGCTGTTCAGCAGCAGAGCGATGCCGGCTGCCTGTGCGCGCATACAACCAGACACGCGGAAAGAAAAGCACATCTTCTTTCTTGCTTTCCATCTCACACCTCCGAATCGTAATTCGGGAGAGCCATCCAGTGCCGGCCACCCGGTTCGATCCAGCCGCACTTAACGCCGAAGGTGTGGATGCCATAGCAGAGCAACGAAGCGATAAGCCCTTCCAGTTCGGGACGGCCACAATGTAGATGCTCGGCATCCACCACGATCAGAACATCTGCTTCGCCGTCTGCCGCGGCGCGCAGCAGGTCGGCCATACCGGGGCGCAGCGACAGCGGCTGGTCTTCGGTGCCAGCCTGAGCATACAGCTCCTGTACGCAAGGCCAGCGCAGTTTGCGAAGCGCTTTACGGCAGATCAGAATCTGCTGCCGCATGGTCAGGTCTCCACTTTTGACTTCCTGGATAAAACAGATAGCTCGCATGATAAATCTACCTCCCTGGATAATTTGGGCAAAAAGTATTCCGGGCTTTTATGCTTCCGGTAAAATTTGCGGACCGCCCGGAGCGAGGCGCCAACGGGCATTTCCGGCAATGCGCCCAGCACTGCCCGGTGGTAGCGCCCGCCGGGGGCCGCACGGGGATCGAGGATTGCCACCACACCGCTATCCGTTTCGGTGCGGATGGCACGGCCAAAGCCCTGACGCAACTTGATCTGCATTTCGGGCACGATCTCGGTCTGGATGTAACTGTGAAGATCGCCGTATTGCGTCCGCAGCGCTTCTCCCAGCGGATCGGGCACGGGGAACGGAAGCCTCGGGATCACAAGCAGAGAAACCATATCTCCTGGGAAATCCACTCCTTCCCAACAGGCACCGCTGGCGAACAGGACCGCATTGGGCAGTTGTTTGAACTGCTGCAGATAGCTCTGTGCATTGCGCCGCAGCTGCAAAACGGGTAAAGGGAGTTTGTCCTTCAGCTTTTCGTAGACATGGCCCATCTGGTCATAGGATGTGAACAACACCAGCGTGTGGCCGTTTGCCGCATGGACCAGTTCTTCGATTTGCCGGGCGATGCGCTCCTCCTCCGGCTCGCTCTTATGCCGCCGTGATTCGGGGAAATACAGCATACAGTTTTTCGCGTAATCAAAGGGCGAAAGGACTTTCAGGGTGCGCAGCGGCGTGCCCCGATCCAGGCCCAGCCGCTTTTCGGCATGGGAAAAATCTTCCCCCACTGCCAGTGTACCCGAAGTAAGGATCGCAGGCTTTTGTTCATTCCAAAGCGCAGAGGTCAGACATTTCGGCAGATCAAACGGTACGGCACACAGTTCCACGCCGATTCCACCACTTTCCCGGTGCCAGGTAAGATAGCGCACAAAGGCGCTGTCTGTACCTAAGAACAGCGGTATCAGCTGCTGTACTGCGCTTAGTTTGCCGCGCAGTCCTCGGGGCATTGCTTCGGGCCTCTGTTTCAGAATTTCGCCGATTGCTTTGTCCAGATGCTGGAGCGCCGCGGTTTCGGCCTTTGTCTGTTTCAGCGGTATTGCCCGTTCTGCTTTCGTTTCCGGCGGCGCAAATGCCGCGAGGAATTCCCGGGTGACGGCTCGAAGTTTCTGCGCGCTCAGCCCACAATGACCGGCTGTCAGCAGTTTTTCATAGGCGAGCAACTCTGCTGAACAGATCCGCCGGGTGTTCATCTGTCGTACGGTTTCCGGTAGCTTGTGCGCTTCGTCGATCACCAAAGCCTGGTAATCCTTCAAAAGCGGCGTCCAACCGTTTTTCCGATGAGCCGCGTCTGCCAGCAGGTAATTGTGATTGCAAACCTGGATCGTGACCGAAGGCCCGTTGGATGCTTTCAGATATTGTCGGTAGCGGCAGTCCGTATGTGCGATGCAACTGCGGCCGCACCGACTCGGCACACAGATCAGGCGGCGCTCATGGCGAGGCAGGTTCGGCAGTCGGTCAAGGTCCAGGCATTGCCTAGCTTCCTGCAGCGCGGTGGCCCGCTTGCGGAAGCGTTTTCCCCTTGCCGTAATCTGCTTTTGGCGAATCAGCAAACGCACATCGCAAACGAAGCGTTCCTTTCCTTTTCGCAGCACGGCACAAACCGGGGCTTGAATATATCCATTTTGTATTAATGCATCCGATAAAAACGGTATGTATTCTTCCAAAATTGCATTCTGCAGCGTGATGCTGGCCGTGGAGATCACCACCGGCCGCTGCATTGGACTCGGCTTTTGCAGCTGCCATAAAATGCAGGCGACCAGATAGGCATAGGTCTTGCCCAGACCCACACCGGCGTCACACAGGGCCACATCCCTGCCAAACAAGGTATCCAGCATCGCATGGCACAATCGTATCTGGCCTTCGCGTACGTTCATCCCTCTGGCCGAAAACACTTCCCGGAATATCTGCTCTGCTTGTCGGTGGGCTTTCTCGTATCCGGTTTCTGGATTAGTCAATAGGATCATCTCCTTGGTTGATGGCAAAATAGTACGGCGCAGCGGTCTGCACTGCGCCGCACGGGTTCGACATCAACACATGGGGTTGTTGATGTTCGGCAAAAAAGAGTAATATACAGAAATGCCATATTTGCCGCTCGCCCCCCTGGCAGTTGGGAACACGGTTCACTTTCGTTAGGCAGCCGCTTGCGCAGCCTTCACTGGCGTTCCAGAGGTCTAAGGATTGCAACCCAAGGTCGGCCACCCCGTCTGACGTGCGGGGCAAACAGGGTATCATTATCTCCCATGCAGATCATGGCGAAGCAGCTCTCGCTGCTTTTTCAGTAGAATGGATCGCTCGGTACAATCTCGCCACCTTGCCGGGTATGAGCTTGTACGTCATGGCGCTTCTCTGATCACGCTTCTTACACCGGGAACGTACCTCCGTGCTGGGTATTCGGTTGTCAAGGTGCGGCCTGATCAATCAGCCCAAGCAAAGTCGTTCAGGATACTTTGGAATATTTCACGATCTTTAACGCAAACGTTATCCAGATTTCTCCGAATAGCGTCTACCTGTTCAGGTTTTAGATACTTTCTGCTCAAGTAATATCCATCTGGCAGAGAAATTCCCCCGTTACGACCAAAGGTATGTATAAATGGATACTCTTCAGCAAGCGTAAGAAAATCCCTATAGATCGTCATCCGCGATACACCGAACTCTTCGGCCAGATGTTGCATGGTGTCATACCGACGCAGATTCATCAGTTCAAGGATTTTTCTGCGCCGTTCGTTCGGCCGCACCGCGGTTTCCCTCCCTTCCTTTGCTATGGGGGTATCTTATCGCCTAAACCTAACACCTTTTGATACATTTAAATAAAAAATTTATATTTCATAAAAGAAGGTGCCTTTCTGCAGACACAGAAATAAAAAACACCGTCCTCAGGTACTATCAACGCAAGTCCGCAAGTCGATAATTCCCAAAAGATGGCGTTTTTTATAATATATTGTCGAACAAAAAAAGAGTGCCAACCGCATCGCGATCAGCACTCTTCTTTAGATTTATTTTAATTTGTATCTTTCTTTTAAAAAACAGTTTTTTATCTTTCAATATTCCTTTTCCCCGTAGGTAGAGGTTTTTATAAAACAGCGCAACTCAAATTTATCTACGCTCAGATCCCCCATATACGGACAACGGTAATATTTTTGAGTTGGCCGTCGACTTGCAGATTCACAAGCATTCCCACTTACAGCTGGCTCTTATAGAGTTCCTTGATCTCCTCTACGCTGGTGTCGCGTGGGTTGCCCGGACAGCAGGCATCGGCAAAGGCGGACTCAGCCAGGAACTGGATGTCCTCCTCCTTCAGGATGCCCTGGAGGTTCGAGGGGATGCCCACATCGGCACTGAGCTTCTTCACGGCGGCGATGGTAGCGTCGGCGGCCTCGGCATCGCTCATGGCGTCGATGCCTTCCACGCCCATGGCCTTGCCGACGGCACGATAGCGCTCACCGGCCACGCTCTTGTTGTACTCCAGGCCCACCGGCAGCAGGATGGCGCAGGCCACGCCGTGGGGGGTGTCGTACAGAGCAGACAGGCCGTGAGCCATGCTGTGCACGATTCCCAGGCCCACGTTGGAGAAGCCCATACCGGCGATGTACTGGCCCAGGGCCATGCCCTCACGGCCTTCCGGCGTGTTCTGGACAGCGCCGCGCAGATTTTCGGAAATCAGGCGGATAGCCTCCAGATGGAACATATCGGAGATGGTGCAGTGGCCCTTGGTGATGTAGCCTTCAATGGCATGGGTCAGGGCGTCCATACCAGTGGCGGCGGTCAGGCCCTTGGGCATGGAAGCCATCATGTCAGGATCGACAACGGCAACCTCGGGGATGTCGTTGGTGTCCACGCAGACGAACTTGCGCTTCTTCTCCACGTCGGTGATGACGTAGTTGATGGTGACCTCAGCCGCGGTGCCGGCGGTGGTGGGCACGGCGATGGTGAAGACCGCGTGCTTCTTGGTGGGAGCAACGCCCTCCAGGCTGCGGACATCGGCGAACTCAGGGTTGTTGATGATGATGCCGATGGCCTTGGCGGTGTCCATGGAGGAGCCGCCGCCGATGGTGACGATGCAGTCCGCCTGGGCTTCCTGGAAGGCCTTCACGCCGTCCTGGACGTTCTGGATGGTGGGATTGGGCTTGATCTCACTGTAGAGGGCGTAGGCGAAGCCAGCAGCCTCCAGCAGATCGGTGACCTTCTTGGTGACACCGAACTTCACGAGGTCGGGGTCAGAGCAGACGAAGGCGTTCTTGTAGCCGCGGGACGTCAGCTCGGGAATGATGTTCTCGATGGCGCCATGGCCGTGGTAGGAAATGGTGTTCAGAACAATGCGGGATACCATAACAGTACACTCCTTTTTGTGTTTTGAAAATGATGGGTTGAACTCCCTTGGGGGGGGAGGAATCACGGAAGTCAGTCGAGGAAATTCTCGTTGAGGGTGACACCGAAGTCCCGGGCGATGGCGCGCAGGTCGTCATCCTCGATGGTCTGGCGGATCAGGCCGCCGCCCATGGACAGAACCTTGACGTAGATCTCGGCGCTCTTCTCGATGGTGTGGGCCAGACCGAAGGTGGTGTCGTAGTCGGGGCCGGAGACAAACAGGCCGTGCTGGGCCCAAATGGCGGCCTGGTAGGTCTTCATCTTCTCGCTGGTGGCCATGGCGATGTCCGCACCGCCCGGCACCATCCAGGGGCAGACGCCCACGCCTTCGGGGAAGACCACCGGGCACTCGGTGGCGCTCTGCCACAGGGCACGGCTGAAATCACGGTCGGTCAGGGGCAGGATGTAGGTCAGGGCGATGACGTTAGTGGCGTGGCAATGGTAGATGACCCGGTTGGCGCCGTTGGTGGCAGCCTTGCGCACGCTGTGGTTCATGAAATGGCTGGGGAATTCGCTGGTGGGCTTGGCGCCTTCGGTCAGGCCCCAGACGATGCGCCAGCTGTCGCCGGCGGCATTGATCTCCACAATGCCGATAGAGTGGATGGGGTCGGGTTCCACATTGCGGAAGTACTTGCCCGAACCGGTGGTGATGAAATATTCCCCGGCCAGGTTGTCCGCCTGGACACCCATCTTCACCCATTCCCGGGGCGTCTCGTCAAAGTAGGGACGGCAGGCGGCCACGTCCTCCTCGGTCATGCGGTAGGTCAGGTTGCCGCCGTTGCGCTCGTGCCAGCCCTGCAGCCAGCCGTCGTTGCACATCCGGATAAAGCCTTTGACACAGGGGATGTCATAGATTTCCATATTCATGTTCCTTTCTGTATAAATCTGTCTTAAGAAGTGGGATCAGCGGGTGATTACATCCACCGGCACATTGAAGATTTTGGCAACCTTCAGGATGGTGTCGATGTGGCGGCCGCAGGCGGCAGCCATATGGTGGGTGGGGCCGGCCTCGCTCCAGCGGTTGACGAACTCCCGGGCACCGCAGGCAAAGCGGGTGCGCATATTGGTGTCGCCGAAGGTGAAGATGGGGCCTTCCTCGTTGATGCCCTCGGCCACCACAAACTTGAAGTGGCCGTCCTTGTCCTGGGTGATGCCCAGGTAGGTCACGGGACCCAGATGGGGGTAGAACTGGGTCAGGTAACCGCCGCCGGTCTTGCCGTGGAAGACCGGCACGATCTTCATGGTGGGCTTTTTGGCCGAGATGGCTGCGTCGCCGGAGCCGGAATGGCCGATGATGCAGATGTCCTTGTCAAAGTCGATGGAATACATCTCGGACAGCTGGCCCTGGCCGGAAATCGTCTTGAGAATGGACATGGCCATGGCCACCTTGATGTCCCCCTCCACGGCGCAGGCGACGCCCTGCTTGATGAGCATCGAGAAGGCAGGAATCAGCATGGAGTCCAGCACCCCCGCCTTGCCCTGGGCAAAGCCGTCATAGTGGGAGGCGATGAAGGCGATCTTCTCGTCATTGACCCACTGCTCAAAAGCCACCACGTAGCGGGCCATCTCCCAGACCTTTTCCACCGTGCCGCCGCCCTCGATGTCGAAGGTGTCGAGGATCTCCTCGGCCTTGGCGCGGATGACCGCCTCGTCGGTGACGTTGTCAGCAATGGCCCACATCTTCTCCCAGTCAAACTGTTTGGTGTAGAGCCACATCCGGTGGTAGAGGTTGGTCTCGTCGATGTAGAGGTCCATCATGCCGGGGTAGGGACGGCCGATCTGGGCCAGATTGGTGTCCCGGAAACGGCGGCGCACCTGGGCGGCCTTGCACCAGTCGTTGATCTCGGCCTGGACGGTGGGGTCACCGCCCTCCACCACGCCGGTGATCACCGCATGGCGCTTGCCGGCCCGCTCCAGGTCGGCCACCATCTCGCCCACGGCGCCGCAGGCGTAGAGCTCACCCAGCCACTTGGCGGTGTCGGTGTGCTCGTAGTCGGGGGCGCGCAGCTTCTGGACGTTCACCAGCACCACCGGCACATCCAGGTCCCGCACGGCGGGCAGCATGTTGTAGGAGGTGGCGTAGGTCAGCAGCTGCAGAATCACCAGGTCCACGTCGGCGGCGCGGAACTTGTCCCCGGCCGCCTGGCTCAGCTCCTTGGTGGTCACGATGCCGCCGTCCACCAGTTCTACGGTGTCGGGAATCATGGTTTTGAACTGCTCATACTGGGCCTGGAATTCCGGCACCAGACTGGGGAACTGGGGCAGATAGGCGCCCAGGGCAATGGCGAACACGCCTACCCGGGCTTTGGTTTCCACTAACATGCTCATTGGGGAAGAACCTCCTTGATATCAAAACTTTCACGGATACTTTGTCTTGCGGTGACCAGGCCGGCAAATTCGCCGCCGTG
>NZ_JACJKP010000160.1 GCF_016901605.1 Gemmiger formicilis | reverse complement strand
GCGCGGCGCCGGGCGGCAAAAGTCTGACCATGGCGCAGCAGATGCAAAACACCGGAAGTCTTGTCAGTGGAGAAGTGGTCCCTGGACGGGTACACCTGATAGAAAAGGCTTTTCAGCGTTGCGGCGTGACCTGTGCCCGGGCGGTACAGAACGATGCCACGGTTTTCAGAAGCGACTGGGGCAAATTCGACCGCGTTCTGTGCGATGTGCCTTGTTCCGGGCTGGGAGTTATCGCCAAAAAGCCGGATATTCGCTATAAAGATTTGGCAGGAATGGAAAATTTGTGCGCCATTCAGCAAAAAATCTTGCAAAACGGTGCCGATTCTCTTGCCGAAAACGGCCGTTTGGTGTATTCTACCTGTACAATCAATTCTCAAGAGAATCAGGTACAAGTCGAGAACTTCTTAAAAAACAACCCGGATTTTCGTGTGGTAACCCCCGATCTTTCTTTGCCGGGGATGCAGGTAGGACCGTATGGCACACTGTTTTTGCCGCATAAAACGGGCACTGACGGCTTTTTTGTAGCCATTTTGGAAAAACTTTCGACATAATTTTGGTATATACTTTTGGTATATACTATAGAATGGGAAAGGGGGAGCTCCTGTGAACGAAGCACAAAAGGTCTGTTTGTCTGACCTAACGCTGGACAAGTTGACGGACTATATGGTTGCGCTTGGACAGCCGAAGTTCCGCGCAAAACAGATTTTTAAGTGGCTGCACCAGAAATTGGTGACGGAGTTCACCCAGATGACGGATCAGCCGAAAAATCTGCTGGCAGTTCTGGAAGAACAGTGCACCATTGCAGCGCCTACGATTCGGCGTCGCCAGCAGTCCAAGGATGGTACCGTCAAATATTTGTTGCAATTGTCGGACGGCAACTGTATTGAAACGGTTCTGATGCGGTATAAATACGGAAATACCGTTTGTGTTTCCACGCAGGTCGGCTGTGCCATGGGGTGCCGTTTTTGCGCTTCCACACAGGCCGGTCGTGTCCGGGATCTGACGCCCGGCGAAATTGCAGCAGAAATCTATACAGCACAAAAAGATACCGGAGAACGTGTTTCTCATATTGTGCTGATGGGAATCGGGGAACCCTTGCACAACTTTGACAACGTGATGGATTTCCTGGAGATCATCTCCTGCCCGGAAGGGGTCAACATCGGTATGCGCAATATCAGCTTGTCCACTTGTGGCCTGGTACCCAAGATTGATGAGCTGGCCAAGCGGCATTTGCAGCTGACTTTGTCGGTGTCTCTTCATGCACCGGACAACGTCACACGCTCCGGTATGATGCCTGTAAACGATGCGTACCCGTTGGAACAGCTGATTCCGGCTTGCCGCAGATATCAAAAAGAAACCGGCCGCCGCATCAGTTTTGAGTATTCCATGGTGCGGGGCGTAAATGACAGTTCCGAGATGGCGCAGAAGTTGGCGCATTTGATCCACGGCATGGGTGCCCATGTCAATTTGATCCCCATCAATCCTGTGGATGGAAGCCCCTATTCTGCTACCGATGAAGCAAATGTGCGCAGATTCCAGCAGGAGTTGGAACATTTAGGGGTCAATGCCACCGTACGCCGCCGGCTTGGCACGGATATCAGTGCCGCATGCGGACAGCTGCGGCGCGAAGATGCGCAGGCATCCGGCTGAGAGCCTGCAGCCAGATGATGAAAAAAGAGTAAACCAAGGAAAGGAACATCCTGAATGAAGATTGCCGCGATTACCGACATCGGCAGCTGTCGCCAGGAAAATCAGGATAACTACTGTGCGCAGCAGCTGGCAGGCGGTACCGCCTGGGGCATTGTCTGCGATGGTATGGGTGGCGTAAACGGGGGACGCGTTGCGGCCCGCATTGCCACCGATACCATGCAGCAGTATTTTGCCCGCCAGATGCATGCTCTGCAGCCGGGGGGAGAAAAAAGCTTTATTATGCGTGGTTTTGACGTGACAAACCGCGCAGTATATGATAAGGCAACCTCGGACCCGGAAATGCTGGGTATGGGCACTACCGGTGTGTGTGCTTATGCAGGCAACGGATATGCGCATATTGTGCATGCGGGGGATTCCAGAGCTTATCTGTATCATGAAGGGGAGCTGCGGCAGATCACACGGGATCATTCCATGGTGCAGCAATTGGTGGATAGCGGCCAGATCACCCGGGAACAGGCATCTTTGCATCCGCAAAAGAACCTGATCACACGGGCACTTGGCGTAGCCGCCAATATTGTGCCGGAATATAATCGCTGCGAAATTGAGGCCGGAGATATTCTTCTGCTGTGTACCGATGGCTTGACCAATATGATTTCGGACAGCGAAATTGCACGCATCTTAAAAGAGGTTCCGTTCTTTGATGCAACCAGCATTCTGGTGGACCGTGCGCTGCAGGCGGGCGGTCAGGATAACATTACGGTTTTGTTAATGGGCGTGGAAACAACGGAGGTCAACAATGGATAAACTGATTGGCAAGCGACTGGATGGCCGATATTTGATTCAAAGCCTGGTCGGCGTCGGCGGTATGGCCAACGTGTATCGTGGCGTCGACGAAAAAACAGGCAACGCCATCGCAGTCAAGGTTCTGAAAGAAGAATTTTTGGATAACGAAGAACTTGTACGCCGTTTCAAAAACGAGTCCAAGGCGATCTCGATCCTGGATCATCCCAATATTGTAAAGGTATACGACGTATCGGTTACCGATCGGCTGCAGTATATCGTTATGGAATATGTGGATGGTATCACCCTGAAAGAATACCTCAAACAGCGTGGTGGGGCACTGACCTGGAAAGAAACCGTGCATTTTGCCACGCAGGTTCTGGGGGCATTGCAGCACGCCCATTCCAAAGGCATTATTCACCGCGACGTAAAGCCGCAGAATATTATGCTGTTGGCGGATGGTTCCATCAAGATGATGGATTTTGGCATTGCCCGTTTTTCTCGTGCGCAAAGCCAGACTGTCAGCGACAAGGCCATTGGTTCGGTACACTATATCAGCCCCGAACAGGCTAAGGGGGACAAGACCGACGCCCGCACGGATTTGTACTCGGTCGGTGTAATGCTGTACGAGATGCTTTCCGGACGGTTGCCTTTTGACGGTGACGGTGCTGTTTCGATCGCTATTATGCAAATTTCCGATAAGGCAAAACCGTTGGCTCAGGTAGCCCCCAATGTACCGGAAGGGCTGCGCCAGATCACCGAGAAAGCCATGGAAAAAGACCCTGCCAAACGCTATCAGAGTGCACAGGAAATGCTGGATGCCATTGAGGAATTCAAGCATAACCCTTCGGTACGGTTCGAATACGAATACAGAAATACACAGGATAATCCGGAAAAGAGTATCAATCGAGTGGTAAACAACGCAAAGGCCGGCGCAAAGGGCAGCAACATTCGCACGGGGGATGCGCGCCGTGTGGGTACGTCCAACCCGGGACGCAGCAAATCCGGCAAAAAAGCGCGCAAGGATAAAAAGCCGTTCTCGCTTCTGCCTATCTTCTTTGGTATGGCTGTAGCGTTTGTGATTGGTGCGGCAATTCTCATTTATCTGATTTTCACCAATTCCAGTAACTTGTTGTTCTCCAACCGTGCCGACGTGACCATCATCAACTTTGTAGGAATGACGTTGGACGAGTACCGTGCTTCGGAATATAACACGTTACTGAAGCTGCAGGAGGCAGAAGAGTATAACTCTACCTATCCGGCGGGGACGATTATCCGCCAAAACCCTAAGGCAGGGCGTACCGTAAAAGAGGGTCAGAAAATCACACTGACCGTCAGCCTGGGTACGCAGTATGTAACGATTCCCGAAACCAAAAATATGGTTGCCGAGGATGCGGAGCAGACGCTGAAGGATATGGGATTGAATGTTCTGCAAAAGCCGATGCAGGATAATACCGTGGCTAACGGCGCTGTGATTTACACAAGCCCTGCTGCCGGCGAAACGGTCGAGGGCGATTCCACGGTTATTTTGTATGTAAGCCGTGCGGTGATCAACAACACCAACTATGTACCGAGTGTTACCGGAAAAACTCTGGAAGATGCGAAAAACGATCTGAAGGTTTTGAACTTCTCGGTACGTACCATTGAACAGGCCAGTACCGAACCGGCCGGAACGGTTTTGAGCCAGAGCCCGGCTGCCGGTACCGAAGCAAAGGTGACAACCATTGTGACTCTGGTTGTTTCCACCGGTGTACCGGAAACGCCTGCCGAAACGCCGGCACCCAGCGGCGGTGGTATCCAGGAGAGCACCTGGTGGAGTTCTGACGGCAGCCATCAGATTACGCAGCGTACTGACGGTACCATGTGGAACGAGAATGGTGTACAGTGTGATGCGGAAGGCAACCCGATCGCATGATGACTGATACCATGAATTATATTACAAAGGGAATTGGCGGCTTCTACTATGTCCGTACACCGGAAGGAATTGTAGAATGTAAAGCGCGCGGAATCTTCCGCAAGCGTGGAATTACGCCGGTGGCAGGAGATAATGTGGTTCTTTCGGATGACAGAACCATGATTGACGAGATTTTGCCGCGAAAAAATGTCTTTATCCGTCCGCCGGTTGCCAATTTGGATGTACTTTTTATCGTTGCCAGCACAACCCAGCCGGTTCCCAGCACGTTGGTGCTGGACCAGCTGGCAGCGGCCGCCCTTTACAAAGAGGTGCAGCCTGTGCTGGTTGTGACGAAGGCAGATTTGGCAGCGGCTGATATGCTGGCACAGGCATATGCTACCAGTGGCATCCCGCTGGTTCAGCTCCATTATGAAACCGGGGAAGGCCTGGATACGATTCGTCAGTATATCGAAGGACATCTGTGCGCATTTTGCGGTAACTCCGGCGTAGGAAAGTCTACGTTGCTGAATGCCTTGGCACCGGAGCTGAAACGGGAAACCGGACAGATCAGCCATAAGTTAGGCCGGGGCCGTCACACCACCCGAGAAGTGGAGATTTTTGAAATCTGCGGCGGGCGTTTGGCGGATACGCCGGGCTTTGCCAGCCTGGAAGCACAAAAGCTGTGCCGTATTCCCAAAGAAGATTTACAGCATACATTTCCTGAATTTGAGCCGTATTTCGGGCAGTGTCGTTTTACAGGCTGTTCCCACAGAAGTGAAACAGGCTGTGCCGTGCGCGAAGCGGTAGAGGAAGGAAAAATCAGCAAGACCCGATACGCCAGCTATCTGGCTATGTACGAAGAAGCCAATGCCCGGAAAGAGTGGGAACGATGAGCAAACGTGCCGTAGTATTTTCCGCGGTACCAATTGGAACGGAAATGTCCGGTTATCTGCAGCCGAATGATTTTATTGTTGCCTGCGATGCAGGATACCACAATGCAGCGCGTTTAGGTGTTAAACCCGATCTTATAGTGGGCGATTTTGATTCGGCTCCCCAACCCAAAACAGACCGGCAAACCATTGTGCTGCCTCATGTCAAGGACGATACCGATACCCAGTTTGCCGCCCGCTGGCTGGTTGAACATGGATATGAGGAAGTGGTTATGCTCGGAGCTTTGGGTGGTGCACGGGTTGAGCATATGTTTGCCAATATTTCCACAGGGCTTTACCTGGCACTGCACGGCGTGCATGTAATTTTGGCAGACGCTAAAAGCGAAATGCATTATCTTCTGCCGAAGCATCCGCTGACGTTGCCGCGCAAAGACTGGATGTATCTTTCGGTTTATGCACTGGGGGCGCCTATGACCGGTGTGACGCTGCAAGGAGTGTATTATCCCCTGCAGGATGCCACTTTGTCTGAGTTGGATTACCCTTTGGGAACCAGCAATGAATTTACCGAACCGGTTGCCCGTCTGCAATGCGGTTCCGGTCATGGACTGGTGATTCTGACGCGGGCCGACGGGTAACACATCTGTGGGTGGACTGCATAGTATGGCATACATCACGAAATGAAAGTGAGGTGCATGCCATGCATGTGGTTGTGGTCCGCTGCCCGCGCGCGCTGCGCTGGCTGCTTCGTGCAGCATTTAAAGTCTGAAATCTTTTACGAAGATCCCTGCCATAAGGCAGGGATTATTTTTTTGCCCTGCCGCATATACATGCACCAGACAACCAACCAAGCGATAGATGGAAAGGGGCAATCAGACATGGAACTTAAGGTGTTCAAAGACACCATAGCTGCGTATGGAGGACGGTGGGAAACCCGGCTGGAGCTGCCGGTGGAGACCGAAATCCTGATTCCGGATTATCTTCCGGCTGTATTTAAGATTGTCAAATGCCTAATGGAACCGGTGGTTCTGCAAAATCGCGTAAGCGGCGGCCGCTGGCACACCGAAGGGTACCTGCGCTGTACGGTATATTATCAAAGCGATGAACCGGGCTGCCGGCTTTACCGAACAGAACAAAAATTTGCCTTTGAAAAAACGGTCGAGCTTCCTGCCGGTGCATATGCGGAAGGACCGGCACAGATGTGGGGTGAGCCGGAATACTGTAACTGCCGTGCGGTCAGTGAGCATCGTATTGATTTGCGCGGTGCGTACATTCTATGCGGTGCGGTATCGGCAATCAAAGAATGTGAGTTGCTCACATCGTTGGCAGACTGCGGCGTTGAACAGCGCACACGGGAACTCTGCGGATTGCAGCGCGTAACAGCGGAGGAAAAGACCATTACCGCAGAGACAACCATCCTGCTGCCGGATGCCGGTGATGCGATCCTGGATATTGGGGGAACTTTCGCACTGGGGAATGTGACATTGCAAACCGGTCAGGCCAGTGTACAGGGAACTTTGCAGATGCAG
>NZ_JACJKP010000159.1 GCF_016901605.1 Gemmiger formicilis | reverse complement strand
TGACGGCCAGCTTCCTCTGCCTGGGAATGCTTTTGCAGTATGTACGCAGCGAACGACGCCGTACACGTACTATTTTGCTGGTTCTGCAATTCCTGTTTTCCCTGCTCATCGGACTGGGCGGGCTGCGGCAGGTGGTCACCTTCTATCTGCCCCTGTTCCTGACGGCGCTCGCCCTGAGCGTTGCCGCCTCCCCTGCCCGTGCCGGTTCCACTTTACCGGAACTGCCCACACCGGAACGGCGGTTGTTGACAGGAAGCACCCTGGCAACAGCCGCATCAGTCATCGGCTGGATGCTCAACACCCGTGTGCTGAGCCATTATTACCATTATTCCAGCCAAGAAGGCGTCAAGTTTTCCGCCTTTGACGGCGAACGGCTGGAACGGCTGTTCTACGGCTGGCTGGAAAGCTTCGGGTTCCGCACCGGCGAGTATGTCACCTCTCCCCAGCTGCTGTACAATGCCTTCTGCTTCCTGGCGCTGCTGATCCTTGTGTGCGCCTACATTTCGCTGCTGCGCTGCCCTCAGCGGTACACCCTGGCGGAACGCACCTTTTATCTGCTTTCCTTCTTCAGCTTCGTCGTATATCAGGGATTGTACCTGTTTACCGACATGGTCTACTATACCCGCTACAATATCCCTGTGGTGGTACTGATGATGCCCGTAGCGGTGGATTATCTGTATCGCTTACCCCGTTGCCGCCTGTGGCGCGGCATCCTGCTGGGAGGGATGGCCGGGCTGCTGCTGTGGTGTGTGAATGATTATTACACCCAACTCTGGCCCAAAAACATGACCTCCAGCCAGGAAGCTGCCGTAACCGCCTTGCGCGTGGCGGGATATACCGAAGGCTATGCCACCTTCTGGAATGCCAATGTAATGGTGGAGATTTCCAACGGTGCGTTTGATATCCGGGTGTGGAAGCCCGGTGAGGACGTCACCGACCCCAACGCGCTGTATGAGTGGCTGCAGACGGAGGAACACATGGAAACCACACCGGAAGGCCCTGTGTTTGTTTTCTTGAACAAGACCGAGGCCGAGTACGAAACCCCGTCCCAGCGCCTGACCCAGGGCGCCGTTGAATATGAAGACGAGCATTATATTGCCATCGGTTACCCGTCTTACGAGGCCATGTGTGCCGACTTTTCCGATTGATTGAGGTATTGCCATGGAAAATCGCAACCAACCAGTTTTGTACATCATCATCCCCTGCTACAACGAGCAGGAAGTGCTGCCCATCACGGCGCCGCAGTTCCTGCACAAAATTCAGGACCTGACTGCCGCCGGGAAAATCAGCCCCGAAAGCCGCGTTCTGTTCGTCAACGATGGTTCCAAGGACCGTACCTGGTCGATCATTCAGGAACTGGCTGCCTCCGATGAGCACTATGCGGGCATCTGCCAGAGCCGCAACCGCGGCCACCAGAATGCGGTCCTGGCCGGATTGATGGAGGCCAAAGACCGCTGTGATATTACCATCTCCATCGACTGTGACGGGCAGGACGACATCAATGCCATGGACGGCATGGTGGATGCCTACCGCGATGGGTGCGACGTGGTCTACGGCGTGCGCAGCAAGCGAGAGACCGATACCTTTTTCAAGCGGTTCACGGCAGAGAGCTTCTACAAGCTGCTCAACGCCATGGGGGCCGAGGTGGTCTTTAACCACGCCGATTACCGCCTGATGAGTGCCCGCGTACTGCAGGAGTTTGCCAAATTCCAGGAAGTCAATCTGTTTTTGCGGGGTATGGTACCGCTGGTTGGTTTCAAATCCACCTGCGTGACCTATGAACGGCACGAACGCCTGGCTGGCGAAAGCCATTATCCCCTTTCCAAAATGCTTTCCCTGGCGTTTGACGGCATCACCAGCCTGTCCATCAAGCCTATCCGGTTCATCACCGGTTTTGGTGTTATTGTAGCGCTGATCAGCTTTATCGGTGTATTGTGGGCCGTTATCGAGGCGGCGCTGGGCATGACGGTTTCCGGCTGGGCCAGCATGACCAGCATCATCTGCTTTGTGTCCGGTGTGCAGCTGATCTGCCTGGGCGTCATCGGAGAATACATCGGCAAGATCTATATGGAAACCAAGCATCGCCCCCGTTACATCATCAGCGATACCACCCCCAATTTCCCGCGCAGTGAGGAGGAAAACAAATGAGCCGTCAGGTCTGGAAAGGTTCCACCCTGCTGAACCCCGAACCGCCCGTGCTGGTCAGCTGCGGCAGCCCCGAAAAGCCGAATCTGATCACAGTAGGCTGGTGCGGCACCATCTGCACCCAGCCCCCCATGCTTTCCATCAGCATTCGTCCCGAGCGTTACAGCCACCACCTGATTCAGGAAAGCGGTGAGTTCGTTGTCAATCTGCCCACAGAATCCCTGGTACGCGCCGTGGACTGGTGCGGTGTAAAAAGCGGCCGCGATGTGGACAAATTTGCGGCCATGAAACTCACCCCCGCCCCTGCTTCCAAAGTTGGCACCGTGCTGCTGGAAGAAAGCCCCATCAACCTGGAATGCAAGGTCACCCAGGTCATCCCACTGGGCAGCCATGACCTGTTTTTGGCGGAATGCGTGGCCGTGGATGTGGATGAACGGCTGCTGAATGAGGATGGCAAGCTTTGCCTGAACAAAGCAAAACTGATCGTCTATTCCCACGGAGATTACCTGGCCCTGGGACGGCGTCTGGGCACTTTCGGATACAGTGTGCGCAAGCGCAAGCCCCGCCGCTGACTGCTTTATACAGAAAAAACACCGGAGACTGATATAGTCTCCGGTGTTTTTTTACGAAATGGGAAACAGTACCTTTTGCCCGTCCATCGTAAACATATTACTGCGATCGATCAGGCGGCTTTCGGTATCCACATGCTTTTCCACACTGTTGCGCTGTCCGGCCAGCAGTTTGTAAGCACTTTGTACGCCGAAATAGCCCATCTCATAGGTATTCTGGATGACCAGCGCATCTACCACGCCGGTTTGCAGGGCATCGATGGTCGCCAGGTTGGAGTCAAACCCCACCATGCAAACGGTCTCTCCCAGCTGCAGTTCTTCGATTGCCTGGGCCGCACCCACGCTGGTAGGTTCATTGAACGCCAGCAGCACATTGATTTCGGGATGGGCATGCAACATATCCAAGGTGTCCTGCCTGGCGCTGGCTGCTTCTGCCAAGGTATGAATGGTGGCAACTACCTCGCAGCGCCCGCTCTCGGTAAAAGTATCTACTGCACCCCGCTCCCGATCCTGGCCGTTGGCGCTGTTGATATCGTAATTGACAATTCCCACCTTCAACGGGCCGCTGGTTCTTTCCAGCGCCGCCCGGGCTGCCATCATGCCGGCACTGTAGTTGTCGGTGCCGATATAGGTAGCCACATTCTGGGAATTGACTGCCGAGTCGATCACCACGATTTTCACGCCTTTCTCAGCGGCTTTTTCAATCGCCGGTGCGTTGGCGTCGTAGTCGATGGCCGAAAAAACCAATGCCTGGGCACCGTTTGCCACCGCATCTTCGATCATCTGATTTTGTGCTTCGTAATCTTCCTCGGTGTCGGGTCCGTCAATGGTCAGTTCCAGGTTGTATTCGGTTGCAGCAGCCTCCGCCCCCACAAAAACAGCCTTCCAGAAGTCTGTCTGGGTAGACTTAGCCACCACAGCCACTTTATAGCGCGCCGCATCCTGAGTTGTCTGGTCGGACGCAGCGCAGCCGGGCAGCAGGCAGAGAACCAACAGCATCGCCCACAGGCGATACCACTTACCGTGCTTTATCATAGTCGCCCTCCCTGTCTTCCGGTACCCGCGGCATCCGGATGGTCACGGTGGTTCCTTCGTCCGGCATGCTTTCGATGGACAAGCCATACTGCGGCCCAAAATAAATCTGCAGCCGGTCGTTCACGTTCTTGATGCCGATGCCGGTACGGTCACTGGGTTCATGCTGCAACAGCTCCGCTACCTGCTCCGGCGCCATACCGATGCCGTCGTCCCGTACCTTAAAGAGCACGTCCTCGCCCTCGGAACAGACTTCGATTTCGATATGCCCGGGCTCTACCAGCAGATCAAGCCCGTGGGTGATGGAATTTTCGATGATCGGCTGCAGGGTGATCTTATTGCAAAGGCAATGCAGGCAGCTTTCGTCCACGGTAAAGTGGTAGGTAAACTGGTTTTTATACCGGAACTTCTGAATGAGCAGATAGGACTCGGCGTGCTGCAATTCTTTTTCGATGGGAATCAGCTCATGGCCGCGGCTGATGCTGATGCGGAACAGTTTGGCCAATGCATGAACCATCTTCACCGCATCGGCATTTTTGCCGCGCTCGCACATCCAGGCAATAGAGTCCAGCGTATTGTAAAGGAAATGCGGGTTGATCTGTGCCTGCAAGGCTTTCAGTTCTGTCTTGCGCAATTCGTTTTCTTCTTCGCGCACGGTGGTCATCAGGCGCTGAATCCGCCTGACCATGTGGCCGAAAGAGTCCGAAAGTTCCTGCACTTCCCGGGTACCGGCCACCGGCTGGAAGTTGAATCCGTCGGCGTCCTGTTCAAACTGTTCCATCGCGTTTTCCAGCTGCTGCAAAGGGCGGCTGAGCATACGGGAGATAATCCATC
The DNA here is from genome assembly GCF_016901605.1 of Gemmiger formicilis. Taxonomy (GTDB): domain Bacteria; phylum Bacillota; class Clostridia; order Oscillospirales; family Ruminococcaceae; genus Gemmiger; species Gemmiger formicilis_B. Next base: position 2,307 of record NZ_JACJKP010000159.1, on the reverse strand, counting down.
CCACCAGCAGGGCAGCTACCAGAATCAAAGCGGCTGTACCTACGGTAATGCGCGCCATCTGCCAGAAGCTCTGGTTGACGGTCTCGTCAATGTAGCTGACACCCACTACGCGCCAGCTGCTGTCCGGAACATCCTGGATGCTGTAAATCACCGTATCTTCCACATAGGTGCCGTCTTTCAGGCCGGCCAATCGCGCGGCTTCCTCGCTCTTGATGCCCGCGTACAAAAGCTGTTGCTGGGGATGGTACACCATGTTGCCCTGGGCGTCCATCAAATAACAATACCCGTGCTGGCCGATGCCTACACCGTTGATGCTGGCCCCCAGGCCCGAAAAGCGCACGTCCACAGCCACCCAGTGCACCGTGTCGCCCGTTTCCATCGGACGTACCACGGTGACCACCCAGGGATAATACCCTTCAAAAATCGATTCCACATGGGGTGCACTGATATACCCTTCCCCATGGCTTTGGGCGGTGCTGAGATCAAAGGAAAGGTTTTGTACGATTTCTTCCCGGGGGGTATGTCCCAGGCACCAGCAATCCTGCAGCACGCCGTTTTCGTCATAGGTGGTAACAGCGACCACTTCACTGCGGGCGGTAAGCCATGCGTTGAGATAAGCATCCCGTTCTTCTTCCGGGGTGTTCATCTGCACCATAATGCCGGAAACTGTTTCGTCCAGATTCTCCACGTAGTTGCTGACCGTCCCGACAACCTGGTTGACCGCCTGGGCGCTGCTGGTCCGCGCACTTTGCTCTGCCGCGGCACGGTAGCTGCGCAAAAAGGTCACCACACAAAGGGCCAGCGTGACAGCCGCCACCGTTGTGATCAGTACAACAATCAGCGGTGCCGTGCGGGGGGAGCGGTACCGTCTTTTCATGTTGCAGCCTCCCCGCCGGCATTCTGTGCCGCGCGCTGCCGACGCAGCGCTCCGGGCGAAGTTCCGCTGTACTTTTTAAAGCAGTAGCTGAAATAATGCTGGTCCGTATATCCGCAGCGGCGGGCAATCTCCTGCACTTGCAGGTTGGTATTGAGCAGCAGCTGCTGTGCGTTTTCCATCCGGCGGCGTACCAGAATATTGATAAAGGTCTCCCCTGCCGTTTTCTTGATGCAGGCACTGAGATGGTTGGGGCTTACATCCAGCATGGCGCTGAGCGATGCCAGAGAAAGGTCCTCATCCATGTAGTGCTGTTCAATGATTTCCAATGCCCGTTCACACAGACCGCCGCCTTTGCGGGTGTCGGAAGTAAAGCTGACGCCGCCTTCGCTTTCTTCGGCTGCATGCAGTGCTTCCAGCGCCTGCCGGTATGCCGCGTTTAGCTCGGTAAACTGGGATACCGCACGGCTGACCCCCACAAGTACCTTTTTATCCAGGGCGCGTTCGGTAAGCTGGCAGATCTCGTCCGCCAGAATGTGGAGATATTCCTCAAAGTCCGAGGGATTGCCCAGCAGCACAGCCACCACACGCCCGCTGGCCCCAAATACAAAATGGCGCAGGTATTTGTTTGCCAGTTGTTCGACCAGACGGGTAAATCCCGGCTCACAGGGGTTGCCGTCTACCATAGCCGCCGTCATAACCATCAACAGGCTGCGGTCATCGCTGCCGCGCAGCAGTCCGCAGGACGCGGCATTCTCCCGCAGGGTGGTTTCCAACCCTTCCGGTGGGGTATCGTAGTGTTCCAGTACCAGTGGGATGAGGAATTCCGCCCGGTCCCCCTGTTGGTTGTCCATACGGCGCAGACTGGCGTAGCGCCGGTCGATTTTTTCATGGATGACCTTCAGCTCCGCGGCCAGGCCATCCATCGTCAGCGGTTTGAGCATATAACTGATGATGTTATACTGAATAGCCTGCTTGGCGTATTCAAAATCATCATAACCGCTCAAAAACGCAATGTGCATGGCAGGGCGGATTTCACGCACCTGACGGGCCAGTTCAATACCGGAAATAAACGGCATCCGGATATCGGTCAGCAGAAGATCCGGTTCCAGTCGCTCCACCAGTTCCAGTGCGTCCAGCCCGTTGCTAGCGCTGCCTACCAGATGGAACCCCAACGCCTCCCAGGGGGTCATCGTACAGACAGCTTCCCGCAGTTCGTCCTCATCGTCTGCGACGACAACGGTATAAATATTTTTGTCTGGCATGGTAATTACTCCTTCTTTTGCTGGCTTCATTATAGAGCGTTTGCACCGATTATGCAATCAAAACCACCCGTTGAACGGGTGGTTTGAACAGGCCCTATAAGGGCCTATCTCCTGTGGTCGCTCCCTAAAGGGAGCCCTGAAAAGTCTGGCAACCACACTTTTACCACG
>NZ_JACJKP010000158.1 GCF_016901605.1 Gemmiger formicilis | reverse complement strand
TTCAGTCATTTTCGCTTTCTTCTTCCCGTATGGTTTTCTTGGTCACAACCAGTTTGGCCAAAGGCTCCAGCAACGCGCGCTCCTCTTGGGAGGGGGTGCGGCTGCGAGCCTGCAAAAGCAGCCAGGCCAGTTCTTTCCCGATGGGCCGGCCATAGACCCACGCGTTATAGCCGTCCTTGCAGACTGCCATCTTCGCATTGGCAATATCGCCGGTGTTGACGCCTTCGTAGTGGCGCAGCACATTTTGCAAAGCGGCCTGGCTGCCAAAAATCGTTTTTACCAGCTGCGCGTAGGCGGCAATATATTTTGGCGGCATGCAGTCCGCTCCGCGTATCTCCACATAAGTTTTCAGGCGGGCATCAAAAAAGAACATTGACAATAAATGTTCTACTTCTTTTTGCTGCAGATGGCTTCCGTAAATTTCCTGCGCAGTCTTTCGCCCCACCGCTTTGGTCCGGCTGCCCCGCAGTGCCACAATCAAGGGGCGCGTCAGAATCGTCTGCGCGTAAGATTCAAATCCGAAATCGGGGTCCATCAAATGGGGCGGCACACCACAGCGATCGGAATCCACATCCTGCCAGACGCGGGTACGCACACTGTAAGCATTGTTGCGGTGTGCCTGATAGCGCACGGCATTATCGCTGAGCAACGCAAAAAACGGTGTGAGCAGGCAAGCCGCCCGCATTTTTTGCACAAAATCCCGTTCGCTGAAATAATCAACGGATAATTGCGTGGAAGCTGTTGCCCGCATCATCTGGATTCCGCAAGCCCCGGTATTCTTGAAATACCGGTCCATCGCTTCGTACCGTTGTTTGGGAATCAACGGCAATTCCTCTGCGCGGCAGGTTGGATGATAGCTTACCGTCCATACACGAAGCCCGCGTGCCGCAAGTGTCATGCTCAGCTGCAGATAGAACTGATTGTAAATGTCCATGATTTTGAGCACACTGCTTTGCGGCACGATGCTGACTTCCACCTGACAGGCCGGTTCCAGAGAAATACCATACCACTGGGTAGTATACCCCATATATTCCCCATCGATCAGTACCGGCGTATCGTAAGGCTGCTGCATCTGCCGCAGTACACTCTGTACTTCCGTAAAAGTGACCGGTTCCCCGCCGGCATGGGTGACAAAGTGCTCTACCTCCAGCCCCAGGGTCAGCTTTCCTTCCGGTTTGCATCCCTGCTGGAAATACTCAACCAATAACTTTTTCTGTTCGTCCAGTTTTGACATATAATAATGCTCCTGGCGGATTGATCTTTTATCCTGTTTTTGATTTTCTCATTATACCCCGAAACACCTGCCAAGGCAACGTTCAACAAGAAAGTTCCTGCTGCAAAACAGCAGGAACTTTGATTTTTTACAAATCCGAAACAGCCGGGAATCCATACCCGGATTTTGCGGCCTGAACCGCACGCAGAATCGCCTCTGCCATGACCTGTGCCGCCAACGCGCCGACTACATCCTGGTCAGCCTGTACATTTCCCAGAGAAACCGCATAAATGCTGTCGCCATCTGCGGTGGTATGCACCGGCCGGATAGCCCGCGCATAGCCATCATGTCCCATACCGGCAATTTTGCACAGCTGCGCTTTCTGGAAACATCCGTTTGTCACGATGACACCCAGCGTCGTATTGCCGACAAACTTGTTTTCTACCACTTCCGTCTTGCGCAGGGCGATTTCTTCGGCATTGGCAAACGTTTTTCCGTCCTCCGCAAGAAGGCCGACCACCTTGCGGCCCGTCTTCCAATCGTAGATATCCCCCAGTGCATTGACAGCGACCAAAGCGCCTACTTTCAGTTCGCCGACCTGAACCGCATAGCTTCCGATGCCGGATTTCATGCAGTGTTCCATACCCAGCAGCTTACTCACCGTTGCACCGGTACCTGCGCCAAAACATCCGTCCCGATAATTTCCCTGCTCCGCGTTCTGGCAAGCTTTGTATGCCAGGTCCGCATCCGGGCGAACCATGGGGTCCCCCACTGTCAGATCAAACAGGCAGGATTGGCACACCAGCGGCACCTTGGTCACGCCTACATCAAACCCGATATTGTGTTCTTCCAGATAGCGCATCACACCGCCTGCCGCATCCAGACCAAAAGCGCTTCCTCCGGAAAGAAGGATCGCATGAATGACCGAAGCGGCCGCCATGGGTTTCAGCAGCTCGCTTTCCCGGGAAGCGGGGCCGCCGCCGCGCACATCGAGGCCTGCCGGGGCGCCTTCTTGCCCCAACAACAAAACGGTACATCCTGTACCGGCCGCTGCATTTTCCGCCTGCCCGATCTTCAGGTTCTCAAAATCCATGATAGAAATTTCCTGCATGGTACACCTCCTGCACAAATTCCCTGGTTGATTCCGTTTATGCACGATTCCGCGCACCGGGGCCTGTACGCGGTTTGGGGTCGGACAATTTTTCTATGTCGACCCCTTCATATTTCAGCAATTTACGTTTCAATTCCACCCCGCCTGCATACCCCACCAGATTACCATGGGAACCAACCACACGGTGGCAGGGAATGATCAGAGAAATGGGATTATGTCCCACGGCGCCCCCAATAGCCTGCGCCGACATGGCGCCCCCGTTTTCGGAGGCAATTTCCCGGGCAATGGTGCCGTAGGTTTCCAACTGGCCGTAGGGAATTTGGCACAAGCGTCGCCATACCTGCCGGCGAAACTCACTTCCCTGCGGGGCCAGCGGGAGTTCCTGCGGTTTTGGTTTTCTGCCGCAGAAGTATCGGTCCAGCCAGTCACATGCCTGCACCAGCACTGGTGCACGGTCATGCCGCTCTGCCTGTGCCAGGCGCTTATCGTCCACCTTCTGGCCGGGAAGCCACAAATTTGTCAGGGCCTCTTCTGTAGCTATCAGCAGAATTTCCCCCAGCGGTGAGGCATATCTTGTAAAAAACAGTGCCAATATGAATCCCCCCTCGGCAGTCTTTACCTATTATTGTACCAGATGCAAAGAGTGGTTTCCAGTATCGAAAAGGAACTGTTACAATTTTTCCTGTTCTTTCGTCCCCAGGCAGTCTTTTTCTTTTTGTTATGAACAAAATATTTTCTTACTCCGTAAGACAGATTGACTTTTTGTTTTCTATCCCCTATGCTGAAATCAATAAAAGCCGCCGTTGCTGACAAGGAGGGCTCCTATGGACTTGAACAAAATGATGACCGAAACACGTAACCCGGATACCATGACGTTGGACCAGATGAGTGCCCTGGAACTGGTGACCGTTATGAACCGGGAAGATCACAAAGTTCCCGAAGCCATCGCCTCGGCTTTGCCGCAGATTGCTTCCACCGTAGAAGTTGTGGAACAAGCATTCCGCAAAGGTGGGCGACTGTTTTACCTGGGGGCAGGAACCAGCGGACGTCTTGGGGTGTTGGATGCATCGGAGTGCCCGCCTACTTTCGGTGTGGACTCCAGCATGGTTGTGGGACTGATTGCAGGCGGAGACCGTGCCCTGCGCTTTCCCATCGAAGGTGCCGAAGATGACCGTTCCCTGGGAAAGCAGGATCTGATGGACCATAACCTGGTGCCGTCGGATGTCGTTATCGGAATTGCCGCTTCCGGGCGCACGCCTTATGTACTGGGTGCATTGGATTACGCGCACAGTATCGGGTGCAAGACTGCAGCCATCGCCTGCAACCTTCACAGCGCGATCGGCCAGGCTGCCGATATTGCCATTGAAGTTTCGGTCGGTCCGGAAGTTCTGACCGGTTCTACCCGACTGAAAGCCGGATCTGCCCAAAAAATGATTTTGAATATGATTACGACCGGCGCCATGGTCCGCACGGGAAAAGCGTACCAAAACCTGATGGTGGATGTGGTGCAAAGCAACGAAAAGCTGCGGACCCGCGCCGAAAACATCGTTATGGCAGCCACTGATGTTTCCCGTGAGCAGGCCTGCCGTACGATCGATGAGGCCAACGGCAAAGTCAAGCTTGCCATTACCATGATTCTGACCGGGAAAGACGCTGCATCGGCGCAAGCGCTATTGGATCAATCCGGAGGGTCTGTTCACAATGCCCTTGGGAACCGATAACACCGCAAAGGAGGCTATATTATGAGCAACGAAGAACTTGTCAAACGGCTTTTGGCAGAATGCGGCGGCAAAGACAATATCGTAACTGCCACCAACTGTATGACACGCCTGCGGATTCAGGTCCGGGACGACAGCCTTGTGCGCGACGATGCCCTGCGCAAACTGGACGGCGTTCTGGGAATCGTGCATGACCGCAGCAACTTTATCGAGGTTGTGGTGGGCCCCGGTAAAAGCCGCAAATGTGCCGACATTTGCGCCGACATGGGCGTTCCGTCCGTTGTCGGTGCGTCCGGTCTTTCTACCGAAAATGACTGGCAGGCCAATAAAGCTGCCGTTAAAGCCGGACAATCGCACGGGCGCATCCAGTCCATGCTGAAAACATTCGGCGAAATCTTTGTGCCGCTGATTCCCGGTGTTATTGCAGCGGGCCTGTGTTCCGGTCTGGCAACATTGTTGGCCCAGGTTTACCCGGGCTATGCAGACAATTCGTTTTGGAATATCGTCTACAATCTGCTGTCGCTGATCAATGCGTCTTTCATGACCTATCTGACCGCCTGGGCCGGTTACCGTGCGGCAGAACGGTTTGGCGCCACCCCCATTCTGGGCGGGATGTTGGGCATGATGACGACCCTGGGGAACATCGATAACATTTCCAAAATCATCGGCCTGTACAACGAGGCACAGCCTTTGGACGCCATCCTTCGGGCCGGACGCGGCGGTGTGCTGGCAGTTGTCATTGGCGTATGGTTCCTGGCGAAAATTGAAAAAGCAGTGCGCAAACACATCCCCGACAATCTGGATATTATGTTCACGCCGCTGATCACACTGATCCTTTGTGTGATTCCGTACGTATTCATCATTATGCCGTTGACCGGCTTTGTATCCACCGGCTTGTGCTGGGTTGTAGAACAGGTCTGCATGAGTGCCAACCCCATCGTGCGCATTGTTGCGGGCTTTATCTCCGCGGCGCTGTTCCTGCCTATGGTCGCCATGGGCATGCACCATGGTCTTGTGGCGTTGTATACGGTTCAGCTGGAAACCCTTGGTTTTGTTACCCTTTACCCCGCTCTTGCCATGGCCGGTGCCGGTCAGGTGGGGACCGCAATTGCGATTTTCTTGAAAGCCAAAAAGGTCAAAAACCAGCGTCTGTGCTCCGTCATTGACGGCGCGCTGCCTGCCGGTATTTTAGGCGTTGGCGAACCGCTGATTTACGGTGTCACGCTGCCTATGGGCAAACCGTTCTTCACAGCCGGGCTGGGAGCCGCATTCGGCGGTGCCTTTGTTATGGCGATGCAGGTTGCTTCCACCACATGGGGACCTTCCGGTATTCTGGCCTTCCCGGTTATGACAGCCAGTCCCAACGGTGCCGTTATGTCGATGGTCTATTATGGCATCGGCCTTATTATCAGTTACGGTATGGGATTCTTGATTACAAACGCTTTCGTCACAACAGAAGAAGTGGCCCAGGCATAAAGGACCCATGAAAAGAGCCAACGGAAGGATTCCGTTGGCTCTTTTTTGCAAAGAACAGTCCTGCCGTCAAAGGAACACCGCAAAACCGATTTGCTCGCATGTTTTTGCGTTTTGCAGGTTTCTTCCTCTCAAAAAGAGGTCGTTCTTGTTCATCAGATGCCCAGCCTGCGGCAGACACAATGCAGGGTAAAGCGGTACACGCCGTAAAGCACCAGTGACAACACGGCGATCACCGCCGCACAGGTTCCCATGCCGGCCACTTCGCCGGGCGTAAAACGATCATCATTAAAATACAGAATCATGGTATAGAACGCGCAAATGATCGTTGTTCCCACCAAAGCCGGCACCAAAAACACTTTGGACACCTGCCCCTTGACGGAACGGAACAGATAGGGTTTCGGCGCTCCCAACCGCCGAAGGTCATTGTAAACGTGAGCACTGGTAATGGCAATCGTCATACACCGGGTGAATGAAATGACCACAACCGCAGCAAAGCAGACCAGCGCAATGAAGATGAAAAGCATCAGAAATACCGCCATGGTGGCAACAAAATCGTTCTGGTCCAGCACACGGAAACGGGGCATGTAAAGCCAATAGTTCCGGAATTCGGTGCTGTCCCGATCGTCGCGATCTATTACAGGAAATCCATAGGCAGCAATATTTTCCCGGTCAAATTCGTAGGCTTTGCCAGCCTTTTCTGCCAGTGTTTTGGCCACCAAATCATAGGCATCCAGCTGCATCACTTCATCACCGGAACGATCTACAATCTTATTGAATAAAGCCTTGGCAAATGGATAGCTGGCATCCGCATTGGCTACATGGAAGAACACCCAGGTTTGCTGCCAGAGGTCGGTAAGTCCCGTAGTAATGTAAGCGTAGTCCGCGTCATCCAATACATAACACCCCAGCAGCATGGTAAACCGCAGCGGTTCCGCCGGAGTGACGGACAGGCTTTGCCCGGTGACCATGTTGGTGAGCAGCGTTACATCACCACCGGAACGATATTCGCTGCCGCCTTCATCGTCCAGCACATTGGCACAAGTTCCGGGAACCAGATCCATGTTCTGCCCGGTCAGGGTGTTCCAGGCTGATTCAGAGAAGAAGGTGGCACCGGAAGCGATTTTGCGGTACTCTTTGGTATAGGTAGTTCCCAAAGCGCCGTTATCCTGTTCAATGGAAACCGTTCCGTCGCTGCCCAGGATGGCAGCATTCACTTGCGCCCAGGAGGTTATATCCACCTCATAGTTCGCCGCCAGCGCCTCTACTTCGCTTTTCTTCGGTAAGTCCTGGTCGTTGCGCCAATGGTACTCAAAATCTACAGGGCGGCTCTTAAAACTGTAGGCAGAGTTTGTAGATAGCATAGGTGCATAGAAGGCAGCAAAATACGCCCCGGCGATGAGCAGTGTCATTACCAGCATGTTCCGCACGGT
>NZ_JACJKP010000157.1 GCF_016901605.1 Gemmiger formicilis | reverse complement strand
GCCCGGCCCCGAAGCCGCCGCCCTGCACGGGGTGACGGTGGCCTACCGCAGCGTCAAGGGGGAACCCCGGGTGGTCTTTGACGGGCTGGACCTGACCTTCCGCAAAGGGGAAAAGATCGCCCTCATCGGTTCCAACGGAGCGGGCAAATCCACCCTGATGAAACTGCTGGTGGGGCTGCTCAAACCCAACAAGGGCAGCGTTTCGCTGGAAGGCACGCTGCTGCGGGATACCAAGCCCGAGGACCTTTCCCGCCGCATCTCGCTGGTCTACCAGAACCCCGAACAGATGTTCATCAAGGACAGTATCCGGGCGGACATTGCCTACGCCATGCAGGTGCGGGGGGTGGACCGGTGGCAGCAAAAAACCGACGCCCTGCTGGAACGGTTCCGCCTGACCGAACTGGCGGACCGGGACGGGCGGCTGCTCTCCGGCGGGCAGATGCGCCGGGCCAGCCTGGCCATCGGTGTGGCGCTGAACCCCGGCATTCTGCTGCTGGACGAACCCACCGCCAACCTGGACATTGCCACCCGGCGGGAGATTCTGCACACCCTCAACGATATGAAAGAAATCACCGAAACGGTGGTCATCGCCACCCACGATATGCAGCTGGTCTGCGAGTGGGCCCAGCGGATCATCGTGCTTTGCGGCGGTCAGGTGGTGGCGGACGGCACCCGGGACGAGATCTTCGGGGACGCCGCCCTGGCGGCCCGGGTGGGCATTCGCCCGCCGGAGATCTTCACCATGGGCCGTGCACTGGAGGAACAGGCCCTGTGCTACACGGTGCCGGAATTCCTGCGGCAGTTTGAAGGAGAGAATGCGGTATGATGCAAAAACTGTCTGAAAACATCCTGGACAAATTCTCCATGGATTTTCTGCGCAACCAGGTGCTCAAAAACGCCTACGGCAACAACGATACCGTCATTGCCGCCCGGGACCCCCGGGTGCTGCTGGTGTGGTATCTCTTCTTCGGGCTGGTGCCCTGGTTCGTGCAGGATACCGCCTTTCTGCTGGGGTGCTTTGTGCTGGTCATGATCACCACCCTGCTGGCCCGGGTGGCGGGGCTGGTACTGCTGCTTTTTGCGGTGGGGGTCTTTTCCCAGACAGGCTACCTGCTGCTGGCCACCTGGCTGTTCGGGGGCGATGCCTCCGCCATTGCGCCGCTGCTGGTGCTCACCCTGAAAGTGGCCACCATCTCGCTGGCGTCGGTCACGGTGTTCTCGGGGCTGGACCCCGACCGGCTGGCCAACGGCCTCATGTGGTACGGCTGCCCGGAACGGCTGTCCTTCTCCATCTCCTACGCCTACCGCATCCTGCCCATGCTTATGGAAGAATTCCAGAACGTGCTGCTCAGCTACCGGCTGCGGGGCAACCCGCCCGCTCACGATACCTTTACCGGCAAAGTCAAATACCTGGCCTATCAGGTCAAGATCATCATGGCCGCCTTCTATCCGCTCATGCTCAACACCGCCAAGCGCAGCCGCACCACGGTGGAAGCGCTGGAACTGCGCGGCTACCGTTACGCCGCCACCAACAAGACGGTGCGGCGCATCAAGCTGGCCGGCATGCACCTCACCTGGGACGACGGCATTTTCGCCGCTGTGTCGGTGCTGTGGGTGGCTGTCACCGTGCTGCTGGCCGGCCTTGTGTAACAGGAGGAAGAACCATGTATCTGGATTTTCATACCCACGGCAAGCTGGCCAAAAAGCTGCCTTTTTCTCAGGAATACACCCACTGGCTCTTTGGGGAAGCCCGCTCTGCCGGGCTGGACGCCCTCTGCCTGACCGAGCATTTCAACACCTGGGGCTTTGCCGAACTTTACCGCTATATTGCCTCCCAATCCGAACGGGAGGGGGATACCCTGGTCTTTGACGGGCTGCCCATCTTCCCCGGCATGGAGACCGACATTGCCGAGGGCGGGCATATCCTGTCGGTAGGCCCCATGGAAGCCATCCTGGAACTGAACCGCCGCCTGGAACCCTACAAGGCCAAGGGGAACTTTCTGCCCTTTGCCCGGCTGATGGACCTGTTTGCGGAATACCCCGTCTTTGTGGGTGGAGCCCATCCCTTCCGGGCCGGGGGGCATATCCCCGAACTGCCCACCGACCAGCTTACCCGGCTGGATTTTCTGGACATGAACGGCAAGGACCTGGCCGAGGACCGGGAGCGCACCCGGCGGCTGACCACGGGGCTGGGCAAGGCCCTGGGCCTGCCGGTAGTCAGCGGCAGCGATACCCACCAGGCCGTGCAGTACGGCTGTGTGCGTACCCGTTTTGCCGAATCTTTCAACACGGTGGAAGCCCTGCGCCGGGCGGTGAACGGCGGCGCGTACGAGATCTGCATTTCCGACAATGCCGCCCGCCAGGTGGCCACGGCGGCGCTGCTCAAACGCTCCCTCAAGGAGATCCACGCTCTGGGCGGTGACTATGTTTCGGTGCTGCTGGGCAAAGAACCGGCCTGGGCTGCCCAATACGCCCCGGCTGTGGTATAATAGTCCCATCATCTTTCCCAGGGAGGGTACCCCATGCCGCTGCAGTTTCCCCAAAGTCCCGAAAAACTGACCCCCGCCGAGCGCCGCCTGCTGGAATTTATCGAGAGTCACCGGGAAGAATTTCTCTTTATGACCATCGGCCAGCTTTCGGCGGATTTGGGGGTGTCGGAGGCGACCATCTCCCGGTTTGCCCGGCATCTGGGCTGCCAGGACTTCAAGCAGCTGAAAAACCACGTGCTGGCCCAGAATCATCTGGAAGGCCCGGCGGGCAAGCTGGCCCGCACGGTGCTGGCGGAAGGGGAGTTTGACCCCCGCCGCTACCTGCTGCAGCAGCAGGCCTGCCTGCAAAAGACCATGGAAGCCCTGGACCCCGCCGCCTTTGAGCAGGCGCTGGAAGCCCTGCTTTCCGCCCGGCGGATCTTCATCCAGGCCAAAAGTGCCTCGGCATCCATGGGGCAGCTGCTGTTTTTCCGGCTGCGGCGGCTGGGCCTGCCGGTGGAACTGCTGCCCGGCAGCGGCACCGAACTGCTGGAAGGTCTGGTCCAGGCCGGGGCAGGGGACCTGGTGGTGTTTTTCGGCTTCTCCAAGGTCTCGGCGGAAGGGCGTATGATTCTGCGCCGCCAGCCGGCAGCGGGGTACCGCACCCTCTGCTTTACCGGGCGGCTCCACCCCCCTGCCGAGGAACGGGCCGATATGAATCTGTATGTCTACCGCGGCACCGAGAAGGAATACCACTCCATGACCGCGGCCGCCGCATTGGTGGATACCCTGGTGGTGGCGGCTTCCCAGCGGCTGGGGGCCGACGGCGCAGCCCGCCTGAAAGAACTGCACCGGATGAAACAGCAGTTCGGCTCCTGAACCATACAAAAAAGGCAGCACCCTTTGCGGGTGCTGCCTTTTGGTTTAGCAACGGGAAAAACGCTCACCGGGGCCCTTCGTTCCGGAAGATCCGGCGCAGCATCAATACGCCCATGCAGCTCAGGAACACCTCGGTGATCAGCTGGGCAAAGGGCAGGCCGTACAGCGGGTAAAGCCGGTTGAGCAAAACCAGCAGGGGGATCTCCAGCACCAGTTTGCGGCAGATGGCAAACAGCAGGGCGTTGCGGCCCATGCCCAGGGCCTGGAACACGCCCACCGTCAGGAAGTCGGTGCACAGGAACACAAAGCTCAGGCTCATCACCCGCAGGAACCGGGTACCGTAGTCCACGATCTCGGTGCTGTCCATAAAGGCGCGGATCATGGCCGGGGCGCCCAGGCAGTAAACCACCGTAATGGCCAGCATGGACGCCCAATGATGCGCAAGGCAAACACAATGGCAGCCTTCAACCGCTTGCGGTTGCCGCTGGCATAGGTGTAGCTGACCAGCGGCATGATTCCCTGGGAAAAGCCCAGCGCCACCTGCATGGGGATCATGTAAAGCTTCTGGCTGATGCCCATGGCCGCAATGGCGGCGGCGCCGAAGGGCGCGGTAAAGTTGTTCAGCAGGGTGGAACCCAGCACGTTGAGCAGATTCTGGATGGAGGCCGGAATCCCCACGCCCAGAATGTTGCGCACCTGGTTGTATTCCTTGCAGCCCAGGTTGCGGCTCATGGCGCTGGAAACGCCCACGCCGAACAGGTTGTTCACGGCGTTGAAGGCCAGCGTTACCGGGTAGACCAGGGTGACGGCGGCGTTTTCCACCGGGTTGTTGAGCATACCGACAAAGAAGGTGTCGGCCAGATTGTACAGAATGGTGACCAGGGAACTGATGACGATGGGCAGCGAAAGCTGCATGACGGCGCCGGGGCCGGCATGCGCTCAAACAGGTATTCCTTGTCTTGTGTTTTGTTCATGGGGGCATGTGACTCACTTTCCTGCATCCGGACCTGTATCCGTGTTTGTAAGGTGGTTCCATTATAGTATACAAAGAGGATTTTGTCATCAGCCAGGGTGCCGCCCCATGCGCTGCCGGGGAAGGATTCGGCGCCGGGGGCTTGCGTTTCCCGGGCGGGATGGCTACAATGGCAGTGATACATTGTGCAAATTCGCGGCGGCGCGCCGCCCGGGAAAAGGAGCTGACTGCCATGCAATGCAAACTGGCCATCTGTGACGATGCGGAGGCCGACCGCGCCTACCTGGAAACGCTGGTGCGGCGCTGGGCGGCCCGGCGGGGGCATAGGGTGTGCCTGAAAGCGTACCCTTCGGCGGAGAGCTTCCTCTTCCAGTATGCCGAGGACAAGGACCTGCAGATTCTGCTGCTGGATATTGAGATGGGCCCCATGGACGGGGTGAGCCTGGCGCGCACCCTGCGCAAGGAAAACGACGCGGTGCAGATCGTTTTTATCACCGGCTATTCGGATTACATTGCCGACGGGTATGAGGTGGAAGCCCTGCACTACCTGATGAAGCCGGTGGGGGAAGAAAAACTCTTCGGCGTGCTGGACCGGGCGGTGGAAAAACTGCGCAGCAACCAGCGCACCCTGCTGCTGGAACTGCCCGGGGAGGTGGTGCGGCTGCCGGTGTACCAGATCCGCTGGGCGGAGGTGCAGGGCAACTATGTGACCATCCACGCCAAAACCGACTGCACGGTAAAAATGACGCTGGGCCAGCTGGAAGGGGAACTGGACGACAATTTCTTCCGGCTGGGGCGGTCGGCGCTGGTGAACCTGGGCTGCGTGGCCCGGGTGACCAAAGCGGCGGTGACCCTGAACGACGGCACCCAGGTGCCGCTGCCCCGGGGCGCTTATGAGCGGATCAACCGCGCCATCATCCAAAGGGGGTAAGGGGATGGGCTTTTTTACCCGAAAAATGGACCGGGAACTGGAAGCCTACCAGCGGGAGCTGGTGGACACCCACTACAAAGAGGTTGAGAATATGTACCGGCAGATCCGGGGCTGGCGGCACGACTACCGCAACCACATCCAGGTGATGAAAGCCCTGGCCGCCCAGGGGGATATGGCGGGGATTCAGGATTATCTGGACAAGCTGGACACCGACCTGAACACGGTGGATACCGTCATCAAGACCGGCAACGCCATGGCCGACGCCATTCTCAACAGCAAAATTTCCCTGGCAAAGGCCCGGCATATCCCGGTGCAGGCGGACGCCCACATCCCGGTCAAACTGCGGATGTCGGAACTGGACCTCTGCGTCATTCTGGGCAATCTCTTCGACAATGCCATCGAGGCAAGCCTTTCCCTGCCGGAGGAACAGCGGCTCATCCGGGTGTATATGGATATGAAGGGCACCCAGCTGTACATCAGCTTTACCAACTTTACGGCCACCGGCAAACAGAAAAAGATCGGCCGCCGGTTTGCCACCACCAAGGGGGCGGGGCACGGCTTCGGGCTGGTGCGCATCGACAATATCATCGAAAAGCTGGACGGGTATCTCAGCCGCAACAGTGAGGACGGCGCCTTCACCACCGAGATCCTGATCCCCCAGCTGTGAACGGTTCGTCCCCCCAAAACTGCAATTCGTCCCCGGAATGTGCCCGGGGACTTTTTTGGTGGTAGGGTATAGGCAAGAGGTGAAATACATGAAAGAAAAACCCAAATACAACACCCTGCAGAACGTGGGCTTCATGCTGGGCATGGCCCGGCGGGTGGACAAAAGCGTTCCTTTTTTGTGCGCGGGCATCGCGGTTGCCACGGCGGGGAGCACCATTGCCCAGCTGCTGCTGGCCCCGGCGGTGCTGGCCCGGGTGGAATCCCACGCCCCGCTGCAAAGCCTTGTGTGGGTGATTCTGGCCTTCACCGGGGTGCTGTTTGCACTCTACGGCGTCAAAGCGTACCTGGACGAAAACGCCGTCTATGGGCGCATCAGCGTCCGGCTGGAGATCATCGGCCGCATTTGCGATAAAATGGCCGGGACCTCCTTTCCCAATATCCTGGACACCGGCTTTGACAAATCCGTCGAAAAATCCGTCGGCGCCTGTTCGTCCAACCAGGACGCTGTCGAGGCCATCTGGCAGACCCTCACCGATCTGCTCACCAACTTGCTGGGGTTTGGGGCCTATCTGGTGCTGCTGTCGGGGCTGCATCCCTTCCTGCTGGCGGTGGTGGTCGTCACCACGGCGGCAGGGTATCTGGTCAGCCTGCGCACCAACCGCTGGATCTATCAGCACCGGGAGGAAGAGGAGGAGTACAGCAACCGGATGGGCTATCTGCGCCGCAGCTGTACCGACCGGGCCAACGCCAAGGACATCCGCCTGTTTGGGCTGCAGCCCTGGCTGGGCGATGTGTGGGAGCGGGTCATCCGGCTGTTCAGCGACTATGTGCGCCGGCGGGAACTGCATTACCTCTGGATCGACGGCGCCGACCTGGTGCTTACCTTTGCCAGGGACGGCATCGCTTACGCCTACCTCATCTGGCTGGCCCTCACCGAAGGTCTGCCCGCCTCCCAGTTCCTTCTGTATTTCACGGCGGTCAGCGGCTTTACCCAGTGGGTCATCGGCATTCTGGACAAAGGGGCTACGCTGCACCGCCAGTCGCTGGAGATT
>NZ_JACJKP010000156.1 GCF_016901605.1 Gemmiger formicilis | reverse complement strand
GGCAGAACAGGTGCCTCGGCCGCTTTTGTAGCTGGAGCATACATAATGGTCTTGCTTGCCGTCAAAGCTCTTGCAGGTAGCAAAGTGCAGCTTGTTCCCGCAATCGGGACAGAACAGAAGCCCGGAGAATAATCCCTGCCGTTCCGCTTTTGTGGGACGGCGTTTGTTTTTTCGCAGCTCCTGCACCCTGTCCCACTGAGCCTGAGAAACGATTGCTTCCTGCGTATCAGGGAAGATACACATATCTTCGATTGCATTGGGAATCCGCTTTTTCAGCTTGTAGGACTTGGAATAGGTCTTGAAATTGCAGGTACAGCCGGTGTACTCCATCCGTTCCAGAATACCCACAACCGATTGACCAATCCAATGGTAAGGGCGCTCAGGCATCTTCTTCCGCTTTTTCGGGTCAGGATGGTTTTCCGACTGTTTAGCATACAGCGCCTTGGTAGTCAACACCTTATCCTGCTCCAGTATACGGGCAATCTGTTCCGGCCCCTTGCCGCCAATAGCCAGGTCAAAGATGCGCTTGACTACTGGGGCGGCATCCTCGTCAATGATCCAATGGTCTTTATCGGCAGGGTCAGTGCGATAACCATAGGGCGGTTTTCCCAGATGCTTTCCGCTGGTGCCTTTCTGACGGAATACAACCCGGACTTTTTTGCTGGTGTCCCGTGGATACCATTCGTTGAACAAATTACGAATAGCGGCAAAGCCGTCGCTGTCGCCTCGTTCACTGTCCACACCATCGTTGACGGCGATAAAACGCACATCGTAGCTGGGGAAAATGATGTCTGTGTACTGCCCAACGGTCAGGTAATCTCGGCCAAACCTGCTGAGATCTTTGACCAGCCAGCAACCGACAAGCCCCTGCTTAACCAGTGCAAAGCCTTCTTGTACGCCGGGGCGGTCAAAATTGGTTCCCGTATATCCGTCATCCACCAGAATTTTCAGGTTGGTGTAGCCATGTTCGGCTGCGTACCGGGTTAAAAACTCTTTTTGATTCTGTATCGAATTTGATTCTCCATCCAGTGCATCCTCATTGCTGAGGCGACAGTACAGGATGGTGATTTTCTGCTGATCCAACATAGCGTCCTCCTTTACGGTTGGGTCAGCTGACAGAATCGGTGTGCATGGTGATATTGTAGCATGAATTTGAGTCTGTGTCATGAACAAAGCGCCTCCTTATCCGAGAAAATGAGCCGTTTTACCTTGTGGGTAAGCGGCTCATTTCCGTCGCATACAGTCTCCAGCAGATACCAGGTATTTCCGATTTTTCGTTCCACCGTACCGGTGAACGGATTCATCCGGTTTTCCCAGCGTTTCCGGCATTCTTCCAGAAAATCAATCGGCGGTTCAAAAATCGGGTCAAAGCAGGATTCAATATCGATTTCGGCACAAGCGTTAATCAGCTTTTTCGAAGGAGCATTATCGAGCACCAGCTTATTGAGTTTTGTTGTCAGATTGGTCATAAGCAAAAATTCCTTTCTGTTAAAGTTCCATATCTTGCGAGTTGCGGCGGGAAGGCTGATCGTGCTGCCTTGTTTGCCAGGTACGGGTCAAAATAGCATCAAGAAAAGCCCGCACCTTTTCGGGTGCGAGCTTGACAGCTTCCAGATAAGGCCGTACCTGTTCTTTTAGCGATTCATATCGCTGTTTCCAGACAGCGGCACTCTTTTGCGCTTGTTGCAACTTATCTTCCAAGCGGCTGTTTTCTGCCTTGGCAAGAATCCCATTGACCGCATAATCCTTGAGTGTGCTGCACTCGGATGAGGTCAGAGTGATATTGCCGGTGATCGTCTTTTTCCCCATAGAGCGGATTTCCTGTACGGTCAGGGCGGCAGTGCGCTGTTCTTTGGTCTGCTTTTGCAGGGATTGCAGCTCCTTCTGCTTTTTCTCAACGGCAGCCTGTGCGGTGCCCAGCGCCTGTTCTGTCTGAGCGATTTGGGCGGTCACATCTTCCAGCCGCTGCTGCTCCTGTGCCACCTTGAACTGGGTCACAGTCAGATGTTCTTCAGTGCTGCCACGCTCTCCACGCTCCACATCGGTATATCCGGCAGCTTTCATATAGTTGAAGAAATCGTCTTGCAGGACACTGTACGATGTTCGCAGGACTTTCTTGCCCTTGGCGGTCAGAAGCGGATTGCCCTGCTCATCCAGAGCTACCTTGGATTCCCACTTTTTGCTCCGGCTGACCTGCATGATCGTTTCCTTGACTGTACCCACAAGGGACTTATCCTTGCACCGCTTCGACCAGAGAATCTGTTTCTCCACCACCGGGACATACACCACATGAAGGTGGTAGTGGTACACATCCTGCCCCAGAGCTTCCGACATAGCCCGGTTGCGTTCATCGGCGTGCATGACGGCAGAGAGGATATACTGCTCACCGCCCACGATCTCCACGGCTGCTTTGTATGCGTCGGTGTAGAACTGCTTGGCATATTCGTAGCCGCCGTGATTGTGGAAGTAAGCGGAGTTCACATCAAAAATCAGCTCCCCATATTTCACCGCATCGGCTTTCAGGCCACGGGTGGAGATGACGCCATCGGCAATCATTTGATCGAACATGGCGGCATAGCTGTCGGTGGGAGCTTTGAAGTGGATATTCCGGTAGGTCTGGGTGGTATCAATATCCTGGTTGGAGTAGCTGTCCTTTTCTCGTTCGTTATGCTCCTGCACCTTCGCTACATCATCGAGGGTGGGCAAGTCCTGGTTACGGGCAAAGGTGCGGTCGATTCCGTCGTTTCTGGCCATACAAATCAGCTCCTTTCCATTGTGCGGCAGACGGCTGGGGGCCGGGGATGCACTTCCTGCGGGAAGTGTAATAACCCACTATGACACTTTCATCCCGAAGGGCTGCAAAGTGTCGTGGGCTCTCCGAGGGGGAATGCGGCATCTGCGGATGCCTTGCCGCCTTTAGAGGCTTGTGTGTGGCACCCAAATCCTCAAAAGGCGGTGTGACCGACAGCATCTCCGCAATCTCGATTGCTTCATTTCTGCCGCTCACAGGCAGAGCAGATTTTGCAAATCCACTCTGCTATCCATCTCCAAATCTGCGGATTTTTCGATGGGGACGGGAGATACGACGGGCATCATGTGTCCCTCCGTTTCTGCCATACGAGATCATAGCCAAGGGCGTCGGCAAGCTGTACCGCTTCCACATACCGCAGAGACTCCCGCTGGAGCTTGTTGGACAGGTTGGAAACGCTGTCCTCCAGCCGTAATCCTCAGAAAGCAGGTCAACGACTTCCTGCATCGTATAGCCGGAACGCACAATGTACGACTTGATTTCATTTCTCAAATTAGATTTCATAGAAAATACCTCATTCTTTCATGAAATGGTTTTACCGTGGAGCATACACGCTGCACGGTACAGTTAATTTTAATTACTTCTCAAAAATCGCTCAGGATTTCGTCCATGAAGAACCGTCCAGAATAGCACCCCATCGACTTTGCGATTAGGTGGGCTTGCAAGCGAAACCGTGAAAATAGCCACCTTACCGCATACCACTATCACCGTTCTGTAAATCACCGAATGATGATTTATGTTCTGCTTATGGTAGTGTTTTTCACTGTTTGCACAACCATTGATTAGGAAGTGCGGATTTTAGAGCGCCCTCTGAGCCGAACAATAAAAAATGAACTTCGATTTTTTGCGTTCGTGCGTTCCTTCGTTCCACAGGCTGTACCCGGTCAGGAACGCATGAACGCACGAACAGAAGGTTTTGAAGTTTCATTACAACTCCATAGGCGAGAGCAGGACATAAATGCCCATGTATCCCCGACACCGTTTTCCACCGCCGATGTGCAGGTTATTGATCGGCTCCAAATGGTAGCGTTCCGCATTTTGGCTAAGCTGGTTTGCGAAGCTCTTTGGGGATAGCGGGTTTTCTGCGTTGTCTTCGCACCATCGTTTATAGGCTGCATACAGATTTTTGGTGCTGGCTTCATAATCGGCCTTGAATGCCACATAACCCTCAGAATCGAGAAAGTCCAGAATGTTGTTGGCATCCCGAACAGCGGAAGTGATATTGTCTTTGGCTCTCTGGCTGATGGTAAAGTGGTAGTGGTTGGCGATCAGCCGCCGCAATCCTTCCAGCATCCAGAGGAAGATTCCCTCTTTTTCGGCAATCAGTTTCTCAGCAAGGAACGGATCATCGAACCGATCCGCAGGCTTGTCCTTGGTAGTCAGAATGATTTGGCGGCGAAAGAAACCGTCGCTACGGTCATGAAGTGCAGTCAATGCCCCGTTGCCGAAGCAGAGGAAACGCACATACAGCTGCCCCTGATAGCTCTGCTCTTTCTTCCGTTCCAAATCCATTCGCAGTTCTGCTGTCACGATGGATTTTACATAGTTGGTCTTGGTCAAGGCATTCATGTCCAAATCATCGTCCAGCATGAGCAGCTTGCCCTCCAGGTCGGCTCTGGCAAAACGACTGTTCTCTACTTTCTGGATGGAAGTGGTGTTCATGTTGAGCCCGAAAATGGCGTTCATCACCACACCGATGCGGCTTTTGCCCTCGCCTCCCTTGCCAATCAGCATGAGCATTTTCTGGCCCTTGGTGGAGGGGATTAGACAATAGCCCAGATACTCCTGCAAGGCGGGAATATCCTCCGGTTCCAACAGTTCTGAAAGGAAGTGCAGCCATTGTTCCGGTGCAGGAGCCTCTGTCTGATAGGACACCGGCAGGCGGTTGCCACAATACTCTTTTTCCTCCGTAAAGGTGCCATCCAGGAAACAAGTGCCATTAGCCACATGGATACGGTCACATTGCAGGGGCAGAGGGCCTGCATATGCCGCCAGCTTCAACGTCTTGAGCACCTGCTCCACCGTCTGTGCGACCTTGTCATGAAGCCAGGGCGAGATTTCCTCATAAATCGTCCTCTTCAATTTGCTTTCATCCGGCAACGGGCCATCCACAGTATAAAAGTGGTCATTGATGCAGCGCATCGGATGCCGGGACAGGAAATCCCGGCAATATTCCGGCTCGATGATTTTCCCTTTCTCATCAATCCAAACAGGGTTGTTCATGGTATCGCTCCTTTCTCAGGCGGGCCTGTAATTTGCGGATATATCCGTCTGTTGTTAGTTCGCTCACGGTTTCGCCTCGTTCATAGGAATCGCCTTGCAGCAGAATGTCCAGCTGATACTCTGCCCAGGGCAGCCGGTGGCAGGCTTCTACAAACCGCTTGTCCGGCACATCTTCCGGTGCTTGCGGTGCATATCGTTTTTCCCAATCCAGGAGCAGCCGCCGATACTCGTTCAAAACAGAAAAGCACAGCTGCTCGTTCTCACGAAGCTGCTGTGCTCTGGTTTTGTGCTTTAATTTTTGGCGAATTGCTTCCGGCAAGGGCTTGTCCGGTGCAAGATGAAAGTCCGACGCCAGTTTTCGGGCCGCATCATACAGCCGAAGGTCAAACAGTTTGGCAGTCAGGTCGATCACATCCCCATGCTCTCCACAGGCAAAACAGTGGTAGTGGTCATCCGATACATATAGGCTCGGATGACGGTCATTGTGGAACGGACACAGTGCCATGCCATGGTGGTTGACGTCGATTCCATATACCTGCGCTGCTTCCCATGTGTTGATACTGGCTTTCACAACTTCAAACAGATTCATACCGATTCCCTCCATTTCCTTTTTGATGGGGCAGTTTTCTCACCCCTCTGTATAGGTTATGGGGAAAATCGAAAAAAACAGGCTAATGGCATGACAAGCTGTTTTCAAAAAACATGACAAGGCCTTTGCTGTGTGCTATTATGAAAATAAAAAACATGACAGGAGGGAGAAGATGGATCAGATCATCAACCATGCAGTTTTGTCGCTGGATTTCTGGCAGGACACCGTAACCTATGAGGGGTGTACGATGCCCACAGGAACCATTGGCTGTGAGGTGCTGAACATCCCAGACAGCACTATCGAAAAGCTGGATGCTCCCTGCAATGTGCTGAACCAACTGCTTCAGGGGATGAACACCGGTTCCGTGGATATGGAGCTGCTGCCGCAGGTGCAGCAGGCCGCTGGTGAGATCATCTCCTTTTTGCAGGCGACACCACCGTTCTCCCGCCTGAATCGGAGCTATTTTGAGCAAAAACTTGCAGCCATCTTTTCCGAAGAATATATGGAGGACGCAAAAGCCTATTTGCAGCTTACGCAGCAGGAGCAGTTGATCTGTGCTTTGACTGGGCAGCATAGCAAGGCAACCATGCTCGTCCGAATAGCGCAGGTGCTGGGGCATTTGAGCTATTCTCTGGGGCAATACAAGGAGGCCCTGACGAAATTTGCAGAGCAGTTGAATGAACCCGGCTATGACCGTACCCCGGACGGTTATGCGGCAATGTTCGGACAGTTCTTCAAAGGTGAGCCAACTCTGTCGCTGGATAACCCAGCCTGGATGACCCTGACCAATGCTTCGGTGCAGTATGTAGCCGCCGTTCGGCCCGGAAAGACGGAGCCACAGCTGGTCAAACGGATGCACTATGTCTCCTTTGTGGGGATGTTCCGTTCTGACTTATTTGAGGGGCTTTGTGTGGGCCATGCACCTAAGAAATGCCCCATCTGCGGTAGATGGTTTCTTACCATTGATGCACGGCATACCAAATACTGCGGTGGTCTGGCCCCCGGCGACCAGCGGGGACGGACTTGCCGACAAATCGGCAATCTGAGAGGCCGGGAGCAGCGGGAGCTTGCAGACGATCACCCCATCAAGGCCATTTATACCCGCCGTATGAACACCATTTTACAAAGCACCCGCCGTGGAAAGCTGGATAAAGAAACGGCAGCAACTATGAAAAAGCTGGCAAAAGATAAGATGCTCCGTGCGCTTTCAGATCAGCGTTATGCCAGCACTGTCTACGAGCAGGAAATGACCCAGGATGCACTTTTAGAAGCAGTAAAAAAGAAATAAGCAGCAAAATATCAGAAAGGCGGTGAGGGAAAATGGATACAGCGTGGACATGGGATCTGTCTTCTTACTGTGCCAAATACAGCTTTCTGACGGAACCCAAGGGCTTGACCATGCGGGAAGTGGAACACATC
>NZ_JACJKP010000155.1 GCF_016901605.1 Gemmiger formicilis | reverse complement strand
AAATATGGCCGATTCCGGCAATGCCCGAAATGGCGGCACTCATACCGGAGGAAAGGGCCGTACCCAGCACCTGGGCGATGCCACGTACCACAAACATGACTGCCGTCAGATTCAGACCGACCTGATAGGCGATCAGGACAGGCCCGGTTTTGGCCCCGGTGAAAGAAAAATTCTTTTCCAGCATAAGCAACAACAGGAAAAATACCATGCCCAGCAGGAAGTAATGGGTATGTACGACCCCGAGGGTGGTTTTGCCGGTAAAGCCGTTGAACTTGGTGAACTCCCGATAAAATACGCCGCCAACCATGGCAAGTACAGCGTACAACAGCGCCAGATTCATATACCGTTTCATATTCAGATCTCCTTTATTGACTCGTTTTGTATAGCCGCTCTGTCCATGGGGGAACATGGTGAAGCTGGCTATCTTTCGCACAGGGCATTGGAAGCGCAGCAGAAAAGCCAATCGCTCCAATATGAACGATGTTCATTATAGCTTTCCGCATCTTTTCTGTCAAGGCATATCAATTAATGATGGAAGGCGCAGAAGCAGACCGGATAATCCGACAGGTGAATGGGTCCTGAACATCCAGTGTCTATCGAAACAGAAAAGGCCACCTTTCGGTGGCCTTTTCCGTGGGGATATCCATCTGCGTTTTGAAACGCCGCGACTTGTAAAGGTATGGTGGCTTGCGCACAGTAAAATGGGGAAACAGGCGTTTGCTTACTGCCGAACACAGAAGTGTTTTCTGTAAGAGATCGCATAAGGATTTATAAGGCAGGCGGACTGCTGCCTCACATAAACAGCGAAGCGCCGGACAAAATCAACAGCAGATACGTCAGTTTCACAAAGAAATCCTGAGGGATTCGTTTGTGAAGCAGGTTGCCGATATAAAGTGCCAGGCATACCGGCGGCAGGCAGCAAACGGCCAGCACCAAACAATGACTGGTTACATGGCCTGCCCAGATATCCTGCGCCAGGATGATCAGGTTCAAAAAAATCCAGACCGGAGCAAGCGTGGCCCGTATAACGCTTTTATCTTTCAGCACCGTAATTGCATAGATGACCAGCAGCGAGCCGCCCGACAAAAACATTCCATGGATTACCCCTGCGGCCAGCACCACCACAAGCAGCATCCATTCCGGCAGGGAAAACTGTTTTTTTACAAACAAGCCTTTAATTGCCACAAGGATGATCAAAATACCGTACAGCCGGGAGAGCCAATCCACCGGCAGCAGATTGAACAGATATAAACCAACGGCCATGCCAATGACCATAAGCCCGGATATCTTGTACACTTCCTTCAGGTTTGTGTCTTTCCGGCTTTGCATCCATATTGTACTGCTGACAAACAGTGCCACCACGTTCAGCACGATCTTGGCGTCCATAACCCCAATCAGCTGCATGGCTGCGGGCATGGCCAGCATGGTCCCCGCAAATCCTGTAATGGCCTCCACAATATTGGCAGAAAAGACCACCAGAATGGTCAGCAGTTCCTTGATGTCAATGAAATTCACAGTTGAATCTCCTTTGCCAGCTTAACAAACCGGAACACATTGCGCACAGTCTGGCGAAGATCAGAAGGGGCCCGGTGCTTCATCTCGCTGAAAGGCAGCGCCACCCGGTTGATGCTGAAAATGGCACTGACGCCTTTGCTGTACATTTGTTCGGCGCCGTCGGCAATGTCCCCTACAATAGCCACAACCGGCACATTCTTTTTCTGCGCCCGTTGTGCAATTCCTGCAATCACTTTGCCCCGGGCACTCTGACCGTCGATCCGGCCTTCTCCGGTGATGACCATGGAACAGCCTTCCAGCATTTGATCAAAATCAACGGTGTCCAGCACCACATCAATGCCGCTTTCCAACGCTGCGCCAAAAAAGGCAGCTGCTCCGGCACCCATGCCGCCCGCAGCGCCGCCGCCCGGGAGCTGAAGAACATGGATGCCAAGGTCTCTTTGAATCACATCCGCCAGATGGTGCAAACCCGCATCCAGCTGAACCACCTGCTCGGGGGCGGCCCCTTTCTGGGGGCCGAAAACGGCAGCCGCTCCCTGCGGGCCGCACAGCGGATTGTTGATATCGCACATGGCAACCACAGAAACGTTCTTCAACCGTTCGGCCGCGGCGTGCATTTCAATATGCTGAATCCGGTGCAGGGTATCGCCTACCGGTACAAAGGATTTTCCCTCGCTGTCCAGAAAACGCACGCCCAGTGCTGCCGCAGCACCGGCACCGCCGTCATTGGTGGCGCTGCCGCCAAGTCCCAATATGATTTTTCGGGCACCATTTTCCAGGGCGTGGCAGATCAGCTGCCCCACGCCGTAGGTGCTGGTCTGCCCCGCATTCAGTTTTTCCCCCACTAAGGGAAGCCCGGCGGCCGCTGCCATTTCGATGACGGCGGTATCGCCCATCTGACCGTAAAAGCTTTGAATGGGTTCGCCGTAGGGGCCCTGTACCGTCAGCTGGTGCTTGGTACCCGGCAGAACCGACAAAAAAGCATCCACACTGCCTTCACCACCGTCGGCTACTTCCACCCGAACCGTTTCCATGCCGGGCCAGCAGTCGGAGGCTTCCTGGGCAATGATCTCTCCGATCATGCGGCTGGACATGGTTCCCTTGAAGGAGTCGGGAATAATTACAATCTTTTTCATTAAGCACCTCGGCTTCACAAAATCTGAGGGAAGACCCGCCAAAGGCGGAAGTCGCCGGTGGGTCTTCCCTCAGGGAAACGTATTTTTAGTGCACCGTCAGGGTCAGTTTACTTCATCAACATCGTAGTACAGCTCGCCTTTGCGGTAGTCGTAGGTCTTTTTGCCCCAGGTGCGGGTGATCAGCATGCCCGCCAGGAAGACGGCGGCAGTACCGACCAGGGCGGCTACCAGCAGACCAAAAGAGATTTGGTTGGCGGCAAACGCAACGATAGCAGGCATGACCACATAGCAGGCGGGTACATTGATGGCGTTGATGGGACCCAGCTCCTCCAGCACGGAGGTCTTGCGATTGGGGTCTACCATGCGGCAGAGTGCCTGGCCGGTGGCATTGGTGCCGGTCAGCGTGCCCCAGATGGCCACAGTGCGCTCAAAGCCGTGCTTGCCGCCAAAACGCTCGCCGAAGTAGCGGGTGGTAATGTAAGTGAAGAGGGTTCCGACCACCACTACGGCCAGGATGGGAATGATCCAGGCACCGATCACCGTCAGGGAAATGCCCATGAAAGCAGAGGTAACCATCATATCGATGCAGAAACCGGAGATACGCACCTGCGTGCCGCGGTCCAGATACTTATTGAAGCCCAGCTTGCCGATGATCCAACGCAGGGCGTACGCCACCAGCATAGCATACAGATAAAGGAAGCCGGACAGAATTTCGCCCACAAAGCCAGGAATCATGGCGCACAGCGTGCACAGGGCCTGGCCACAGACCCAGGCGATTCCTACCAGAGAGAAGTGGAAGGCCAGGGTGTCTACGTTGCCGGGATGAGTGGTTTCTTTGCCGTAATACTGCTGTTCTTCGGGCTCATAAAGGCCGCTTGTCATGCTCTCGCTCATTTCGCCTGC
Source organism: Gemmiger formicilis (assembly GCF_016901605.1). Lineage (GTDB taxonomy): Bacteria > Bacillota > Clostridia > Oscillospirales > Ruminococcaceae > Gemmiger > Gemmiger formicilis_B. Next base: position 3,686 of record NZ_JACJKP010000155.1, on the reverse strand, counting down.
ATAGGGGGCCAGACCCTTCTGGATGCCTTTGCGCACCCAGGGAACACCAATGAGGAAAGCGACCAGGAAGCCGGCGGCCGCAAAGGTGACGCCAACCTGCACCGCATTGACAACGCCGCTGTTCTGGATCATGGTGCCGTAGGTGACGCTTTGGCCAGGGCCCTGTGCAAAGCCGAAGGGGATCAACAGGCCGTATACGGGGTCCATACCCCAGATGCCGCCGATGAGTTTCAGCACGGCGTAACCCAGCAGGCCGGTCAGCGCGTAAGGAATGACCCAGAAGAAGCCCATGCCGCAAATACCGGAGAACTGGCTGTCAGCCATCCGCTCTTTCAAAGGTCTTTTTTTGTTGGTGGTCTTTTTCTGCGCTGCCAGGGTAAGGCCCATGTTGGCAAACGAGAACGACCACAGAAGTCCCGCAATACTGCTGAAATCATCCACCGTTGCATTGTAGATGACGCCGGTCTGAATCACAATAAAACCGATCACACCTCCAATGACGCTTGCGGGAACCAGATTGTTCCGCAAAAACGGAACCGCCGCACGCAGCACGACACCGATAACAATAAAAACACCGGTCCATGCCAAAGCGTTCATACTAATCATAACATTTGTTCCTCCTTGTTTGTATTTGTCCGCCAGTCTGCCTGGCGCTGCTCCGTTAGAAAGTAATGCCTGCCCGCCGCTTGGCAGTTTCGTTCATCCCGGTATGCTGCGGCTGGGCAGAGGGGGCTTGCTCCCCTATGATCCGGGTATACATGGCGTTTACCGCATCCAGAATCATCCGGGTGTTTGCCTCCACGGCGGCATCATCGGGTGCCTTGCCGGAAGCAGCCTGCTCCCGCAGCTGGGTCTCCAGCCGGGCGGCCACCTCCTGCCACTGGGGCGCGTAGCGGGGATAATCCTGTTCGATGGCGTATTGCAGCCGCTCAAACTGCCACCATGCACTTTCGGGGGTGTACTTTGCCTCGGCACAGCTGAGTTCGGCAGGCAGGGCATTGTTTACCGAGTAGGGGGCATAGACCGACAAACAGGGGCAGCCGAAAGCACTCCACCAAACCGGTGTTTCGCCTTCCACCAGCTCCACATGCGAGGAGGCCGCCGTCTTGCTGGCGGTGTCCAGCATGGCGTGCATGCAGATCGTCACCTGCAGGCCATCGGCAGGGCTCCAGCGGGGGGCAATGGATTCGCCTTCAAAGTGGTCCCGCTGAATGGCACGGATGGTATCCAGCGTAATGTGGCCCATATTGGCCCGCAGCAGTTTGTTCAGGCGGAAAAACCGTGGCTGCGCGGCCCGGTGTTTCAGGCTCATGGCGCCGTAGGCTTTGGCAAAATTGAAGGGGACCTGGGGACTGATCCAGCCCATCTCGTAGGCGTGCTCCTTCACATCTCCGGAGTCCTCGTCCCACTCGGTTTCGGTGCTGTAACAGTTGGAAATGCCGGCCACATCCCGCACCCGGCGGGCGACCCAGCGGCGGCTGCAGGTATCCAGAATCCAGGCCTCCCGGGCATCGGCAATCAGGAAGGCGTTGTGGTACCGGTGCTGCATCCCCACAGCTGCATTGCCGCCCTGGCCGTATTTTTCCAGCAGGGAGGTGATCACATGGAGCGCTTCGTAGGCGGTTGCGCCCCGCTCAAGCCCCAGACGGAGCAGATCCATACCCAGCAGGCCGTTTTCCGCTTCCTCCGGTTCCCGGGACCAGACGGCTTCGTTGCCGATCGCAACACCTTTTTCGTTCATGCCGTGTTCAAAGCCCCAGATCCAGTAGGGCTTGGAGCCCAGTACACGGTAGGTGTGCGCCGCCTGCGGAATCTGAATGTAGGTACATTGCACGGTTTCGTCCGGTGCATGATCTGCGGCGGGATAGACCACCAGCGGCTGTGCCTCGGTAACGGGACGGTCGCTGTTTTTGGCAAAAATCACATGACCGCTTTCGGTACTGTTGCCCAGAGCGACCATGGTATCACAAGAATAAAGTTCCATAGGGATACAGCCTCCTGCCTTCGTAAAAATTGGGGAAAATTCGTTTTCTGTTGACTTTATTGTAGCATCCGGGCGTGGTCTTGTCTTTGGCCGCAAGCATGAAAAAAGACCGGAGGATATGTCTTGCATGACATATCCTCCGGCGGATTGTGGTATACTTTTGTGCAGTTTGCTGTCAAATGGCTTTAAGGAATTGGATGGCGGTCTGGTACAACCCGGCATTTGTGATGCTGCGGGGGTCATATCCCGTTAGGGAGGCCAGTTTGCGCAGCTGGTACTGCAGGGTGTTTTTGTGGATGAACAGCTTATCGGCGGTTTTGTTCAGCGAACCGTCACAGGCATAAAAGGTGGCCAGAAGCTGTGCCCATTCCTGCATCTCAGCCAGGCTCATTCCCTTGAAAATACGTGCCAGATATTCTTTTTTGGAGGCAGCGCTGATCTCCCCCAGATAAATACCGCTGGTCATATCTCCGTAGAAAATCAGGGGTTCCCCTTGCTCCATAAAAGCGATATGCAGACTTTTTTCTGCCTGCACTCTTCCTGTACGGAGTTGCAGCCCGTGGTGGGGGCCCATATCCACACCGGCTTTCAGTGAAAAGCCCGGCTGCAGGGGAAGACTGCCACTCAGGCGGGAAACCAGCGTCCGCAGGTGGTTTTCGTCCAGAATGGTAGTAAACAGGGAAAGCTGCGTACTCTCTCTGTACAGCATGAGCCCGGAGTACGTCCGTTCCAGATATTCTTCCGCCCTGTCCAAAAGAGTCTGGATCTCGGCGCTTCTTCCCTCCGGTGCGGCAAAGGAAATACAAAGGCAGCGGTACGGCAGCTGGATATCCAGCCCCAGGGTGGCGCCCAGGCTCAGGAAATCTTCCGAAAGCTGTGCCGCTGTACCGAACAGCAGCGTATGAAGGTAGTTGCGCTGCCGCATGCGGAGTGCGTTGGAGGTTTCCTGTATATAGGCATCCTTCAGCAATGCTTCGGACGCTTTTTTGATCAACTGAACATACTGGGCAATCTGATCCCATTCGCCGGTGATCCCGATAACCCCCACAATGTCGCCCCGGAAATATAGAGGAAGATTGATGCCGACCAGGGAACCGCTGTATTCCTGGTCCGTACAGACCGTAAGACATTCCAGCTTTTCTTCCACGATCTTGCGCGCGCCCATGTGCTCAGTCCCTACCCGCTCAGGGTTGGTACTGGCAATGATCCGCCCGGTGTCATCCATCAGGTTTACATTTTTGTTGACAGCATCGCTGATTTCTTTCACAATCGCCTGTGCGATGGAAGGTGATATCCTCATTGTTGGAAAACTCCTCTTTGGGCCGCCTTTTGGGGTGGCATACAGGCTAATTGTAACAGGTTGATCCGGCAAAAGCAACCATTCTATGCGTATTTGCGGCGTGACTCCGGTTTCAGGGGGGCGGCGTCCTGGTGCGGTTTTGCGGAAAACGAAAAGAGAAAATTTCTGCTCGCAGAAGGCTGCCCGCTTCTGCTTTTTGCGGTAATTATGAGTTCTGCGTCATGTGTCTGCCGGGGAACGCCATAGGCGAACCGGGTGCTTATTGTGCCGTGCGGTCCGCTTCGGATGAACTGCGTACACAGTACACCACATAACGCTGGCTGTTGCCGCCCAGCGGGTGGCAGGTTACCAGGGTCAGCAGATCGCGCCCGGGCTGAATCAGCAGTGCATCCACGTCGGTAG
>NZ_JACJKP010000154.1 GCF_016901605.1 Gemmiger formicilis | reverse complement strand
CCCGTTCCGCCATCAGGCCGCTGTCTTTTCCAGCCAGTAAAGCGGGAAAACGATCGGCGGGATTTTTCTCAAAGCTGCTCATGAAAGCAGCGGCCAGCAGTTTGGGGGTATAAGGAATATCTTCCGGAACATGGTGGCGCTCGCAGGCCAGTTCCAGCGGTGCAAGGGCACCGGATGTGGGAGCGCTGGGGTTGGGGGCATAGGAGGCCGGGTAACCGGCGCGCTGCCGTGCGGATTTCTCTACCCGGTCAATGCCCGGGGCTTTGGCGTTGATTTCGGCCAACCGAAGCTGATACCGTTCGGCAAAGCGGGCCAGGAAATCATCTTCATCCGGCTGAATACCGTAGGCGGTACCGCCCATCCGGCCGAACAGACGCATGGTATCAAAATACCCAAGGGTGATGTTTCGCGCGGCGCGGGTGGGGTCAAAATCCAGGGTGGGCCCCAGGTTCCAATGGCTGTGGACGATGCGGGTAGGCAGGCCGGTATTGTTTTGTTTGACAAAACCGATACCGTCCACATCCACGCCCAGCAGTTCGGTGGCACCCATGGAAGCGGCCAGATGCAGCGGCATATTGTCCCGCCAGCCGCCGTCGATGTATTTTACACCGTCGATCTCCCGCGGGCGCAAAGCGGGGAAACAGGCACTGGAAGCCAGCATATATTCTTTCAGCCGCCCCTGGGGGATGTTTTCCAGGGGGCACTGGATGCTGCGCATGGTGGACAGTTCTGTCATAACAAGACCGAACCGGATAGGGGAGCGGCGCACCGCCTCCTCATCCAGAACGGCATCAATCCGTTCTGCCAGCGGTTCTATGTTCAAACCGCCGCTGCGGATCACATCCAGAAAAAAGGCATTCAGCTGCTCCGGGTCCCTTGTGGTGGGAACTTCCAGCACATCGTGAAGTTCCAGGGAGAGCCACAGGTCTTCCAGTTCCCGAACTCTGCCGCAGGCGAACATACAGCCGTTCAGTGTGCCCACACTGGCACCGGTAATGATGGCAGGAACCCAATGCAGCTCCTGCAAGGCGTGCCAAACGCCGATTTGATAGCTTCCCTTGGCACCACCGCCGGCCAACACCAGGGCGCGAACAGGTTCCGTTGTCGGCATGGATGCACCTCCCCCCTAAAAACAATCTGTAAAAGTATTATAGCATCATCCGCTGCGCAATGCTACCAGGAATTGCGGAACATTTTTGGGATTTTGTCCCCTTTCCGGGGCAGGGCTTGCAAGATGAAAAGCAAACGTGTATGATACAATCAGATACGAAAGAACACCATGCGTACACGTGCGGTAAAGAGGAGCGGCCATGGCCGCTGTGCCGCACAGGGAAGGAGCTTACTTATGGCAATCAAACCGATTTTGGTGGTTATGGCAGCCGGTATGGGCAGCCGCTACGGCGGACTCAAGCAGATCGATCCGGTGGGCCCCTCCGGGGAAGCAATCATTGATTACAGCCTGTATGATGCCCGCCGTGCCGGTTTTGAGACGGTGGTTTTCATCATCAAACATGAGATCGAGGAAGCCTTCAAGGAGGCTGTAGGCGTCCGGGCAGAGCGCGCCGGTTTTGAGGTGCGGTATGCCTACCAGCAGCTGGATAAACTGCCGGAAGGTTTCACCGTGCCGGAAGGCCGCGTCAAGCCCTGGGGAACGGCCCACGCCATTCTGGTGGCGGAGGAAGCTATCGGGGACGCTCCCTTTGCGGTCATCAATGCGGACGACTACTACGGTCCGCAGGGCTTCCGTCTGATTTATGAGTATCTCAGCACCCATGCCGATGCCGACAAGTATGCATGGTCCATGGTCGGCTTCCTGCTGGGCAACACGGTCAGTGCCAACGGCAGCGTCAGCCGCGGCGTCTGTGTCACCGATGAAAAGGGCGACCTTGTGAGCGTGACCGAGCGCACCTGCATCGAGCCTTACGAAGGCGGCATCCATTATACTGAGGATGGCGGAAACACCTGGACGGACCTGCCGGCCGATACAGTGGTTTCGATGAATCTGTGGGGCTTCACCCCCGGATACATTGCGGAAGCCAAGGCTGGCTTTGCGGCTTTCCTGCGGGAGAGCCTGCCGGTGAATCCGCTCAAGTGTGAGTACTATCTGCCTTCCGTGGTGACGGCGGCCCTGCAGCGCAACGAGGCAGAAGTCCATGTGCTGACCAGTGCCGATAAATGGTACGGTATTACCTACCGGGAAGACAAGCCGGAACTGGTGGCAGCGCTGCAGAAGATGAGCGCTGACGGCCTGTACCCGGCAGACAAACTGTTCTGATAAAAAGGATTGCTATGCAATACACAGTGGGTCAGATGGCCAAGCGCCTGGGGGTGGCCCCTTCGACGCTGCGCTATTACGACAAGGAAGGGCTGCTGCCTTACGTGGAACGTTCAGACGGCGGCATCCGTATGTTCAAAGAAAGCGACTATGAGTGGCTGAGCATTATCGAATGCCTGAAACAGTCGGGACTGTCCATCAAGGAAATCCGGCAGTACATTGATCTGTGCCGCCAGGGGGATGCCACCATCTCGGAACGGCTGCAGTTGTTTGTGAACCGGCGCCGTGCGGTGCAGCAGCAGATGGCGCAGCTGCAAAAGACGCTGGATATGCTGGATTACAAACTTTGGTTTTACCAGACCTCCGAGCGTGCGGGTACCACATCCATTCACGACGGGCAGACGGTGGAGGATATTCCGGAAGAATACCGGGAAGCATTTCTTCACGCCCGCGGTCACGGTGAAAATTGAATAGTAAAAGGCCCTCTGCCATGCGGCAGGGGGCCTTTTGCATGAACCATGGCAGACACCACCTTGTGGGATCTGCCATAGTATGGATTATTCCAGATTGCCGGTCAGCAGCATGGTCGCTGTCAAGGCAGCCAGCGGCGCAGTTTCGCAGCGCAGGATGCGCGGCCCCAGCCCGACTGTTACGGCACCGGCGGCCGCGGCGGCTGCGGCTTCTTCCACCGAAAAACCGCCTTCGCTGCCGGTGATCAGGGCCAGATGCTGATTGCTGCCGGGAGTCAGCGTTTCCCGCAGTGACACACCGCCGCCCTCGTAAAAGAAAAGGGCTTTGTCGTAGTCCGAAAGCGCCCGGCAAACGGCGGAAAAATCTGTCAGCGGCATGGCCACGTGGGGGATCAGCGCACGTCCAGCCTGTTTGGCCGCTTCGGCGGCGATACGGTTGTACCGTTCGTTTTTGACATCCTCTTTTTTGGGCGTGGCCACGCAGTAACGGCTGAAAAACGGTACGATCTCGGTGACGCCCAGTTCCACGCTGTGGCGGATGATCTCATCCAGCTTGCCCTGCTTGGGGTAGCCCACAAACAGGGTGGTGGCAGCGGAAGGTTCCGCTTTGCTGGGGACGCCTTCGTTGACGGAAAATTCCACCCGGCCCGGTGTGATGGCGGTGACGGTGCCGGTATACTCCAAGCCGTCCGGCCCGCACAGGACTACTTCTTCGCCGATGCGGGCCCGCATGACGTTGGCCAGATGGTGAGCATCACTGCCTGTTAAAGCGGCTTGCCCATTGGCCAGTTCTTTGGTAAAATAGCGGTGCGGCATGGCTTATGCCTCTTTCTTTTCGCAGATGATGCAGACCCAGCCGCGCTTTTCTTTGACTTCCACCGGTGTCAGTCCGGCGGCTACCAGTCCGTCCAGCACTTCCTGCTTGCGCTCATCAATGATGCCGCTGGCGATAAACCGGGCACCGGGGGCCATTAGGGCGGGCACGTGGGGAGCCAGCGACAAAATGGCGGCTGCCACAATGTTGGCCGTGATGATGTTGTACTGGCCACTGGCTTTGTCGGAAAGGTCGCCCACCAGAACGGTAAAGCGGTCCTCCACACCGTTGCGCTGGGCGTTTTCGCCGGCGGTGCGTACGCACATGGGGTCAATGTCCACACCTTCCGCCACCTTGGCACCCAGTTTCAGGGCTGCAATTGCCAGAATACCGGAACCGGTGCCGATATCCAGTACACGCTCCCCACCGGTGACGATGGCATCCAGCGTTTCCAGGCAGAGGCTGGTGGTTTCGTGGGTGCCGGTGCCGAAGGCCATGCCGGGGTCCATGGTGATGACCGTGCGGTCGGTATCGTACTGCTCCCAACCGGGCACGATGGCCAGCCGGTTGCCGATGTCCATGGCGTGGTAGTATTTCTTCCAGGCGTTCTGCCAGTCTTCCTGTTCCACGCCGGTGGTGTTCAGCTGGTAGTCGATGCCGCTGTTTTTCAGGCGTTCTTCAAACAGCGGCAGGATTTCGGCCGGGTTCTCGTCCGGAGCCAGGTACATGTGTACGATGACCACATCCCGCGGTTTGTCCAGCAGTTCCTGCTCGATCAGGTCCACGTGGGCAATCTCCCACGCCTGCTGTTCCAGGTCGCTGTAATCTTCAATATAGATGCCGCCGTTGGCTACCATCGTAGCGATGGCCTCGGCCGTGTCCGCGTCGCGCTTGGCGACGGTAATGCTGATATCGGTCCATTCCATAAGAAAAGCCCTCCGTTTCAAATTAACTGTATTATACAGGAAACCCCCTTACAATTCAATGTGGAAAGGAGAAATCCCCATGCAAATCCGTTTGCTGGACTGCGCAGAAGCGCAGCAGATCTATGAAACCCGTATGGTGCAGGATTTTCCTGCCGCGGAACTCAAACCCTTTACCGCCGTGCGCGAAATGATGCAGGCAGGCATTTACGAGCCGCTGGTTCTCGAAGATGAAGAAGGCGTCTTGCAGGCCTATGCCTGGCAGGTAATGCTGCCGGGCCGCCGCAGCGCGCTGCTGGATTACTTTGCGGTGCGCAGTGATCTGCGCGGCAGTGGTATCGGCACCCAGGCACTGCATGCCTTGGCCGCTTACTACAAAGACCGCCTGGATGACCTGATCCTGGAATGTGAACATCCCGAGGAGGCTCCCGACCGGGCGGTGGCAGAACGCCGCATTGGTTTCTACCTGCGGGCAGGCGCCTGCGCCACCAGACTGGAAAGCCGGGTGTTCGGGGTGCGTTACCGTATCCTGTCCTTGCCCTGCGGCGGTCACGCGGAAGATCCGGTGATCGGCCAGGAGTTGAAGGACCTTTACCGCATGATGGTCCCGGAACCCTATTACCGTGGCAATGTGATATTTTACGGCCCCTGAGGGTATACTACCCTCCAAGGGGGCGTAGTAAGAATGAAATTGAACCCGAAAGAATATGCCCGCATGGTATCTCGCACGTCGCCGCCTTCGCCCGTCGTGAAAGATTGCCTGTGGGCATTTTTTGTTGGCGGCGGAATCTGTCTGTTGGGCGAGGGACTTCGCCAGGTGTTTCTGATTTGGTATGATGTCACAATGGCCGGTACTTTGACCAGCATCGCATTGATCTTTTTGTCTGCGGCATGCACAATGGCCGGGTGGTATCAAAAACTGGCCGCCAAAGCCGGGGCCGGCACACTGGTGCCCATTACGGGATTTGCCAATTCGGTGGTCAGTCCGGCCATTGAATTTAAGGCAGAAGGCTGGGTGACCGGTATTGGTGCCAAAATTTTTGGCATTGCAGGGCCGGTCATTGCTTACGGCACTGCTGCGTCCGCCGTGTGGGGCGTGCTCTACTGGCTGATGGGAAAGGTCGGGTGAACCATGGCCATACGCAGAAAAGATACCGTGATTTTTGAAAAGCCGCCGGTGATTGCGGCCTGGGCTGCCGCCGGCGGCAAAAAAGAAAGCGAAGGCCCGTTGGCAGAAGGATTCGATTTTCTGACCCGGGACGCAGCTTTTCCTGACGAAAACTGCTCCAACTGGGAGCAGGCCGAAAGTCGGCTGCAGCAAAAAGCGGCCGAAGCCTGCCTGCGAAAGGCGGACATCAGCCGCAAGGAGCTGGATCTTGTATTGGCGGGGGATCTGCAGGCCCAATGTACGGCCAGCAACTATACCATGCGTTCGCTGCAAGCTCCTTTCGCGGGGATTTATGGGGCCTGCTCCACCATGGCGGAAACCCTGTGCTTGGCTGCCGCTTTGGCGGCAGGCGGTGTGGTACACCAGGCGCTGGCCATGACCAGCAGTCATTTTTGCGCGGCGGAACGGCAGTTCCGCACGCCGTTGGACTATGGCGCCAAGCGTACGCCCACGGCACAGTGGACTGCCACCGCAGCCGGTGCATGCCTGCTCCGCAATCCGGGACAGGCGGGGGTTCCGGTGCTGTCCATAACCTTTGGCCGTGTGCAGGATTACGAGGTGCGGGACATCAACAATATGGGCGCGGCTATGATGCCGGCAGCGGTGTCCACGCTGCTGCGCTATTTTGCCGCAACCGGAACACAACCGGCTGACTTTGATGCAATCTTTACCGGCGACCTGGGCCAGGTGGGCAGTGCCCTGCTGTACGAACAGATGGAGCGGGAGGGGATACCGCTGCCCAACCACCGGGACTGCGGATGCCTTTTGTACGATGTGCAGGCACAGAACGTTCAGGCCGGTGGCAGCGGGCCGGGATGCAGTGCGGCGGTTCTGTGTACCCATATCCTGCCAGCACTCCGGTCAGGGCAATACCGCCGGGTGTTGTTTCTGGCTACAGGCGCCCTGATGAGCCAGACGACTTTTTTGCAGGGAGAAAGTATTCCCGGCATTGCTCACTGTGTGGAACTGGCGGGGGAGGGGACGGTATGAATTACCTGTGGGCCTTTGTGGTTGGCGGTGCCATCTGTGTGGTGGGGCAGTTGCTCATTGATTATACCAGCCTGACACCTGCCCGTATTTTGACCGGGTATGTGGTCAGTGGTGTGATCCTCAGTGCGGTAGGGCTGTATAAGCCCTTGGTGGATTTGGCCGGCGCGGGCGCCAGCGTACCATTGCTGGGGTTTGGGCATCTGCTGGCCCAGGGGGTCAGGCAGGCGGTGGATATGTGCGGATTACCCGGCATATTTACCGGCGGCTTGACAGCTGCGGCCGGGGGCATAGCGGCCAGCATCCTGTTTGGGTTGTTGGCGGCGCTTATCGGCAAAAGCAAGGACCAGAACTGAACAAAATGAAAATGCCCGCCGGGAATCCCCCGACGGGCATTGTTCATGCGATCAATTACTGAGCAGCAGCCTTGTTGGCGCGCTTAGCCATGCGGCTGACCTTGCGGGCAGCGGTGTTCTTATGGATGACACCCTTGCTCTTAGCAGAGTCAATGGCAGAGACGGCGGCTTTCATGACGGCGTCTTTGTCAGCAGCATTGCTGTCGATGGCAGCGTCTGCCTTTTTGATCACTGTTTTCAGGTTGGACTTGATGGCCTTGTTGTGCATGGCCTCTTTC
>NZ_JACJKP010000153.1 GCF_016901605.1 Gemmiger formicilis | reverse complement strand
GCCCAAAAATAGTTGTAAAATTGCAAAAAACAGTACCCGGCTCCCCTGTTTTTATGGTATGATAGATACGCGAATCTGTAAGGAGGCGTTTTTCCGGATGGAATTACTGTTTGATCTGCTTCGGTCCGTCGTGTACGGCATCATCGAAGGCATCACCGAATGGCTGCCTATTTCCAGCACCGGCCACATGATCCTGGCCGAACAAGTGCTGAAATTCAGTTTTGACGAAGAATTTATGTCCATGTTCCGCGTGGTGATCCAGCTGGGCGCCATTCTGGCCGTGGTGGTTCTTTACTTTAAGAAACTCTGGCCTTTCTGTGCCGACAATGGCCGGGATTCCGGGTTTTCCAAACATCTGCGCTGGCCGGTGATCCGCCTGTGGTGCAAGATCATTGTGGCCTGCCTGCCCGCCGCGGTGCTGGGATTCCTGCTGGATGACTGGCTGGATGCCCACCTGTACAACAGCATTGTGGTGGCCATCATGCTCATTGTCTACGGCGTGGCCTTTATCCTCATCGAGCGCCGGCCCCGGGTCCCCTCCACCACCAAACTCAGCCGCATTACCTACAAGCAGGCCATTCTGGTGGGTGCCTGGCAGGTATTGGCCATGATTCCCGGTACTTCCCGCAGCGGCGCCACCATCGTGGGCGGTCTGCTTTGCGGTATGAGCCGCCCCTGCGCTTCCCAGTTCACCTTCTTTTTGGCCATTCCGGTCATGGCGGGTGCTTCCGGCCTGAAGGTCGTCAAATATGTGCTGGGCGGCAGCAGCTTTACCATGCCCGAGGTCCTGGCCCTTATTGTGGGCTGCCTGGTGGCGTTCCTGGTTTCCATGGCGGCGATCCGGTTCCTGATGAACTACGTCAAGAAACACACCTTCACCGCTTTCGGCTGGTACCGCATCGCCCTGGGCATCGTGGTGCTGGGCATCTGGGCTGTGCAGACCTTCATGGTCGCCGCCTGACAGCTTTTCCCTTGTTCCTTCTTTGCAAAGAAGGAACCGAAGAAATTCAAAACAAAAAATCCCGACAGGGTCTCCCCTGTCGGGATTTTTTTGGATGATTTTCCTGGAAGTTTTACGTTCCCATAAGACTGCAATATGTTCCTTTTTGACCGACCAAAAAGGAACCGAAAAAGTCGCCGCTACTTCCGAGGCGCGGGGCACGGCTCGGGGGCTGCACGCCCCCAAGACCCCCAAAGAAGAAGTCGCCCTCGCCAAAACGGAGAAAAACGCCTGGAGAGACTGTTTTTCCTGCCGTTTTGGCGGTTCTCCACTTACAATTCGGGTGTGCCCGAACCCCCGTGACGGTACATTCTCTGGTCGCGCGTAAGGCAGGCTTATTTTCCCAAACCTATGCTATCCCCTGCCGCTCCGATAAGGATTCGCTGACTGTATGGGATTCGCTGTGCTTTTGTAAGGAAAGGTTCCAGAAAAATCTCAACAAAAATCCCCGCCCGGGGTTACCCAGGCGGGGATTTTTATGGAAAATTCTTTTGGTACTTTTCTTATAAGAAAAGTACAGAGAATTTCATGCGCACAAGATTACTTGTACAGCTCGACGAGGCGGGTCAGGTGCTCGTAACGGGCATCGGCCGCAGCCTGGTTCTTCTCGAACAGCTCCTTAGCACGCTCGGGGAAGGCACGAGCCAGACGGCTGTAACGGGTCTCGTTGTTGAGGAAGTCCTGATACTTGCTCATATCGCCAGCCTTGGAGGTCAGGGTGAAGGGGTTCTTGCCCTCGGCCTTGTTGGCGGGGTTGAAGGTGAACAGGTTCCAGTAACCGGCCTCGACAGCCTTCTTCATCTCGTTCTGGCAGTTGGTCATGCCGCCCTTGACACCGTGCAGCTCGCAGGGAGCGTAGCCGATGATGATGGACGGGCCGGGGTAAGCCTCAGCCTCAGCAATGGCCTTGACAGCCTGAGCCATGTTGGCGCCCAGAGCGATCTGAGCAACGTAGATGTAGCCGTAGGTCATGCAGATCTCGGCCAGGCTCTTCTTGCTGATTTCCTTACCGGCAGCAGCGAACTGGCAAACCTCACCGATGTTGGAGGCCTTGGAAGCCTGTCCGCCGGTGTTGGAGTACATCTCGGTGTCGAAGACCATGACGTTGACATCGTGGCCGGAAGCCAGGACGTGGTCCAGACCGCCGTAACCGATATCGTAAGCCCAGCCGTCGCCGCCGAAGATCCAGAAGCTCTTCTTGGCCAGGTACTGCTTGTCCTTCAGGATCTCCTGAGCTTCGGCAGAGCCGTCAGCCTCGAGGGCAGCGACCAGAGCCTTGGCGGGAGCATCGTTGGCCTTGGTGTTGGCCTTGGTCTCGATGAACTTGTCGATGACAGCATCCAGCTCGGCGTTCTTGCCCTTCAGGGCTTCGACCTTCTTGATCAGGTTGGCACGGACGGTCTCGTAACCGATCTGCATGCCCAGGCCGTGCTCGGCGTTGTCCTCGAACAGGGAGTTGATCCAGGCGGGGCCGTGGCCGGATTCCTTGTTGGTGGTGTACGGGCTGATCGCAGCGGTGCCGCCCCAGATGGAGGAGCAACCGGTAGCGTTGGAGATGAACATCTTCTCGCCGAACAGCTGGGTGATCAGGCGGGCGTAAGAAGTCTCGGCACAGCCAGCGCAGGAGCCGGAGAACTCAAGCAGCGGCTGGTTGAACTGAGAACCCTTGACGGAGATCTCGGAAACAACGCCGGGGATGTTGTCCTTCTTGCGGATGTTCTCGACGCAGTAGTCGAACGCGGCCTGCTGAGCAGACTGGCTCTCCTGCGGCTTCATCTCGATAGCCTTGGTGGGGCAGACGGTGACACATTCACCACAGCCCATGCAGTCCAGCGGAGAAACAGCCATGGTGAACTTGTACTCGCTGGCCTTGGGCTTGGTGTCGGCGCTCTTCAGGCTCTCGGGAGCGTTGGCCACTTCCTCAGCGGTCAGGCAGAAGGGACGGATGGTAGCATGAGAGCAGACGAAGGCACAGTTGTTGCACTGGATGCACTTCTCGGCGCTCCATTCGGGAACCATAACGGCGGTGCCGCGCTTCTCGTAAGCGGAGGCGCCCAGTTCCCATTCGCCGTTGGCGTTATGCGCAAAGGCGGAAACCGGCAGGCTGTCGCCGTCCATACGGCTGATGGGCTCCATCACGTCGCGGATCATCTTGACCAGCGGAGCGGGACCCTTCAGGTCGGCGGGAGCAGCGTCGGGAGCGGGGTTGTGCCAGCTTTCAGGCACTTCGACCTTATGGACAGCGTCCACACCGGCGTCGATGGCCTTCCAGTTCATCTCAACAACAGCGTCGCCCTTCTTGCCGTAGCTCTTCTTGGCAGCGGCCTTCATGTACTCGACAGCCTCGTCGATGGGCATAACGTCAGCCAGCTTGAAGAAGGCAGACTGCAGGATGGTGTTGGTGCGCTTGCCCATGCCGATCTCGATGGCCTTGTCGATGGCGTTGATGGTGTACAGCTGAATGTTGTTGTCGGCAATGTACTTCTTGTCGGCAGCATTCAGGTGCTGATCCAGTTCCTCGTCGGTCCACTGGCAGTTGATCATGAACACGCCGCCGGGCTTAACGTCCTGCACCATCTTCATGCCCATGTGGATGTAGGCGGGGTTGTGGCAGGCCACGAAGTCAGCCTGGTTGATGTAGTAGGGGCTGCGGATGGGCTTGTCGCCGAAACGCAGGTGGCTGATGGTCACACCGCCGGTCTTCTTGGAGTCATACTGGAAGTAGGCCTGGATGTACTTGTCGGTGTGGTCGCCGATGATCTTGGTGGAGTTCTTGTTGGCGCCAACGGTACCGTCACCGCCCAGACCCCAGAACTTGCACTCCTTGGTGCCGGGGGCGGAGGTGATGGGAGCGGGCTTGACCTCGGGCAGGCTCAGGTTGGTGACGTCGTCCACAATGCCCAGAGTGAAGCGGGCCTTGGGCTCGTCCTTGGCCAGCTCGGTGTACACAGCAAAGACGCTGGACGGCGGGGTGTCCTTGGAACCCAGACCGTAACGGCCGCCGGTCAGCACGATGTCGTTCATGCCGGCCTCACGCAGGGTGGCGGCGACATCCAGGTACAGGGGCTCGCCCAGAGAGCCGGGCTCCTTGGTACGGTCGAGGACAGCGATCTTCTTGACAGTCTTGGGCAGGACCTTCAGCAGGGCCTCGGAAACCCAGGGACGGTACAAACGGACCAGAACCAGGCCGACCTTTTCGCCCTTGGCGGTCAGGTAGTCGATGACTTCTTCGGCCACGTCGCAGATGGAGCCCATGGCGATGATGACACGGTCGGCATCCGGAGCGCCGTAGTAGTTGAACAGATCATAGTTGGTGCCGATCTTGGCATTGATCTTGTCCATGTACTTCTTGACAACAGCGGGCAGGGCCTCGTAGGCGGGGTTGCAAGCCTCACGATGCTGGAAGAAAACGTCGCCGTTCTCGTGGGAGCCACGGGTCTTGGGATGCTCGGGGTTCAGCGCCTCGGCGCGGAACTTCTCCACAGCCTCCATGTTGCACATTTCCTTCAGATCTTCGTAGTCCCACTTCTCGATCTTCTGGATCTCGTGAGAAGTACGGAAACCGTCGAAGAAGTTCACGAAGGGAACGCGGCCCTCGATGGCAGACAGGTGCGCAACGGGGGACAGGTCCATGACTTCCTGCGGGTTGGACTCGGCCAGCATGGCGAAGCCGGTCTGACGGGTGGCGTAAACGTCGCTGTGGTCACCGAAGATGTTCAGGGACTGGGTGGCGACGGTACGGGCCGACACGTCAAAGACGCAGGGCAGCTGCTCGGCTGCGATCTTGTACATGTTGGGGATCATCAGCAGCAGGCCCTGGGAAGCGGTGAAGGTGGTGGTGATGGCACCGGTACCAAGGGCACCGTGCACAGCACCGGCGGCACCGGCTTCAGACTCCATCTCAACAACCTTGACCTGGTTGCCGAAGATGTTCTTCAGGCCGGCAGCGCTCCACTGGTCCACCGTGTCAGCCATGGGGCTGGACGGAGTGATGGGGTAGATGGCAGCCACATCGGTGAACGCATAGGCTACGTGCGCCGCAGCGGTATTGCCGTCCATAGACTGTTTTGCTCTGGGCATTTTTCTTCCTCCATTTTCAGAGTAGTTTTGCATATCCGCACGGGTTTTTGCCCGCACAGGCCCACGCCTGCCCGGCAATGTGCCTGTGTTTTGCCCCGGGCGCACTGCTAGAAAGACGCTTTTGCATAGCTTTATTGTACCAAAAAAGAACCTGATTCGTAAAGGGTTTTTGTTTAGAATGTTGCACAGATTTTCAGGAAGGATGTGTGCATTTTGACTATTTTTCCACAAAGGTTGCAAAACATGAAATATGGCAGTCCCATAAATGGAACTGCCCCTTGCCGGCACCTGCCGGGTAAAATCAAAGAATTTCCTGTACCTGTAAGGTTTTTCCGGCCACAGTGAACCGCACCTTATTGGCGCCAAAGTCCAGCGTGTACACCCGCTGGGGGTCGTGCTGATACCCCGGCCGGGGGTCGTTTTGCAGCACCCCCAGCAGGGCCGCCTGCTTTTCCTTCGGCACTTTGGTCAAAAGTTCCGGCGCACATTCTACCGTCAGCCCGTAACCGGCGGTCTGCTCGGTAAAGCCGCCCCGGGCGTCCGGGTGGGCGTCCACATAGGGCAGGTAGGGTTTGATGTCAAAAATGGGGGTGCCGTCCAGCAGGTCGGCGCCTTTCACCAGCAGGTCGCCCCCGTCCACGCCCACCAGTTCCACGCAGCTAAGCCCCAGCGCATTGGGCCGGTAGGGGCTGCGGGTGGCAAACACCCCCCGCCGCACATTGCCGCCCAGCCGGGGCGGGCGCACCGTGGGCCGCCAGCTTTTGCCCGCGGCATATTCCGCCGCCACCGTGCTGAACTGCCAGATCAGCCACAAATGGCTGTAGCCTTCCAGCCCCACCAGGGCGTTGGGGTCCCGGTATTCCGGCTCAAAAACGATGCGTCCCGTCAGTTCCGGCACCAGCCCGCTCTGCCGGGGAATGCCGAACTTGTCCTTGAAGTCGGTGCAAATATGGGCGATGGGGTGGATGGTGTAGGCGTCAGCAGACATGGCAAAAATCCTTTCTTTCGGGCTGTGGTCCCGCGGGATCCGGGGGCGGGGGAGTGGGCCGCCTGTTGTTGCAAAATCACTTTTTTTGCAGAACCTGCAAAAACCGGGGCGGCTGGCTCGTACCTATTATATAGCACCGCGCAAAACCGCGCAACGCCGGGGCTTCCAGCCCCAAAAATTTACACGGATTGCCCTTCTCAAAATTGTCGAAGTATGGTAGAATAGGGCCAATATACGCTTGAAAGGGGGCAGATGTTTGGCACCCATCATCCGCACCGAAAAACTGCGCAAAGTCTACGCCGTGGGCAAGGAGCGCGTGGTCGCGCTCAACGACGTGGATCTTTCCATTGAAAAAGGGGAGTTCTGCTGCATTGTGGGCCAGTCCGGCAGCGGCAAAAGTACCCTGCTGAACCAGCTGGCCGGGCTGGAAAAGCCCACCCGGGGCAAGGTATTCATCGGCAAGCACGAGATCAGCGCCATGAGCGAAACCGAACTGGCCCGGTTCCGGCAGGCACACCTGGGGTTCATCTTCCAGAGTTACAACCTGCTGCCCACCATGACCGCCGCCGAGAATGTGGCCCTGCCGCTGATGTTCAAAGGGGTGGACAAGAAAACCCGCATGAAGCTGGCCCGCAAGGAACTGAAAAGCATGGGCCTTTTGGGCCGCGCCAACCATCTGCCTACCGAGATGAGCGGCGGCCAGCAGCAGCGCGTGGGCATTGCCCGTGCTTTTGTGAGCAACCCCAAGGTCATTTTTGCCGACGAACCTACCGGCAACCTGGACTCCATGACCAGCAAACAGGTATTGTACCGGATGCTGGAACTGTCCAAGACCCAGCAGGTCACCTTTGTAATGGTCACCCACGAACCGGAACTGGCCCGCTGTGCCGACCGCATCGTGACCATTCTGGACGGCAAGGTCCAGTCCAGCGTGGTCCAGGATGACGAGACCAAACAGAAGTACCGCGATGAGCTCTTCGCCGATCTGAAAGACAACCTGGACATCGGCGGCGACGCCAGCAAAGAAAAGAAAGAAAAGCCCAAAAAGAAGGAATCTGTGCCGGCAGAACCCGCCGCCACCTGAAACCGCCCCGCCGCCTGCGGCGGCATCGGTTTTCCGGCCCGGCTGTATGCCCGCATCTATACATGGAGGTCTTACCTTGAAACGCATTTTTTCCCTGATTGCTCTGCTGGCGCTGGTATCGGCG
>NZ_JACJKP010000152.1 GCF_016901605.1 Gemmiger formicilis | reverse complement strand
TCCGGGTTCGGCTGGAAGAAGAGCGCCGACTGGGTCATCATGGTATTCTTCGGCGGCGTCAACAGCCTGACCGGCTCCACCCTGGGCGCCTTCATCCTCAGCGCACTGCCCCAGATGCTCCGTGATCTGCAGAACTACCGCTACGTCATCTACGCCGTGCTGGTGCTGCTGATCCTCAACTTCAAGCCGTCCGGCCTGCTGGGCGAGTGGGAACTGACGCCCCGTCACATCCGGGATACCTACCGCCGCCTGCGCAGCAAGATCAACACCAAAAAGGAGGGATGAGCCATGGCATTGCTGGAAGTCAAAAACATTTACAAAAGTTTCGGCGGCGTCAAGGCTATCCAGAACTTTTCCATTGAAGCCAACGCCGGCGAGATCCACGGCATCATCGGCCCCAACGGCGCCGGCAAAACCACCATTTTCAACACCATTTCCGGTGTATACACCGCCGACCAGGGCACGGTGCTGCTGGACGGCCAGGATATCACCAAACTGGAACAATACAAAATCACCCGGCTGGGCATGGGCCGCACCTTCCAGAACATCCGCCTGTTCAAAGGGCTGACCGTACAGGAAAACGTCATGTGTGCCTTTGACCCCCAAAGCCGGTACAACATTCTGGGCGGCCTGCTGCCCACCCCCAAGCGCCGTGCCGAAGAAAAGCGCGGCCGGGAACTGTGCGAAAAATACCTGGAGATCGTGGGGATGCAGGATTACCTGCAGGAACGGCCGGAGAATCTTTCCTACGGCATGCAGCGCCGCATCGAGATCGCCCGCGCCCTGATGTGCGAGCCCAAGATCCTGCTGCTGGACGAACCCGCCGCAGGTCTGAACCCCACCGAAGTCGCCGAACTGACCGAATTGATCCAGCGCATCTCCCAGCAGATCGGTTTCGGCATCCTGCTTATCGAGCACCGGCTGGAACTGGTCATGAGCATTTCGCACATGATTCACGTGCAGAACTTCGGCGAGACCATCGCCGTCGGCACGCCCGAGGAAGTGCAGCACAATCCCCAGGTCATTGAGGCTTACCTGGGCAAGGAGGAATGACGATGGAACCTATGCTGAAAGTAACCGATCTGGCCGTAAGCTACGGCCATGTGGAGGCACTGCGCGGCATCAGCATCGAAGTGCAAAAAGGGCAGATCGTGTCCATCATCGGTGCCAACGGCGCCGGCAAAACCACGCTGCTGCGCACCATCTCCGGCCTGGTCAAGCCCAAGGCAGGCAGCATCGCCTTTGAGGGCACGCCCCTGCCCCGCAAACCCAGCAAGATCGTGGGCGCCGGTGTGGTCCATGTTCCGGAAGGCCGCAAATGCTTTTCCGGCCTGACCATCCGGGACAACCTGCTGGTGGGCGGCTACCTGTTCAAAGGCGCCGACCTGGAAAAAGACCTGCAGGAGCAGTACAAACGCTTCCCCATTCTGGAAAAACGAAAAGATCAGTTTGCGGGCACTTTGTCCGGCGGCGAACAGCAGATGCTGGCCGTGGCCCGCGGCCTGATGTCCCGCCCCAAGATCCTGCTGCTGGACGAACCGTCCATGGGTCTGGCCCCCATCATCGTCAACCAGATCTACGATCTCATCCGTGAGATCCGGGATTCCGGCATCACGGTGCTGCTGGTGGAACAGAACGCCCGCAAGGCACTGGGCATCTGTGATTACGCCTATGTACTGGAAAACGGCAAGATCAATCTGTCCGGCACCGGCGACGAGCTGCTGCGCTCCGACGCGGTACGCCAGGCTTACCTGGGAGGCTGACGCCATGGCCTACACACCGGATTTTGAGATCGTGCACATCGGCGTCAACTGCCGGGACGCGGCGGAAGCCGAAGCCTGTGCCGACCAATTTGAAACCCTGTTCTGCCTGCCGGTGAACCCCGCCAAGGAAAGCGCCGACGCCCGCTTTACCGGCACACAGGTCGAGTGGATGAAAGCACCCGGCCGCGGCCGCTGCGGGCACATTGCCCTGGCCACGGCCGACCTGCCCGCCGCCCGGGCTTACCTGGAAGAAAAGGGATTTCTGTTTGACGAGGACTCCATCAAACGGATGCCGGGCGGCCGCATCCTGGTGATCTACGCCCGGCAGGAGATCGGCGGTTTTGCCATCCATCTGATGCAGAAATAAACGCGGCATCGCACATACCACAGAAAGTGAGGAACTCTATGATTCGTGAGTGGAACGAAGAATCCCTGGACCACCGCAACACACTGCTCTACGCCATGGGCATTTCGGAAGAGGACGCCCAGCGCCCCATCATCGGCCTGGTCAACACCTGGAACGAGATGAACCCCGGCCATTTTCCCTTTGACAAGGCGCTCATCGCCGAGATGAAGGAGGAAATCTATAAAGAAGGCGGTCTGGCGCTGGAACTGCCCATCACCGGCATCTGTGACGGCATCTGCAGCAACACCCCCGGCGACCGCTACACCCTGCCCACCCGTGACCTGGTTTCCAGCGAGGTGGAGACCGTGGCGGAACTGAACATGCTGGAAGGCATGATCATCATGGCCACCTGCGACAAGGTGGTGCCCGGCATGCTGATGGGTGCGGTGCGGGTAAACATTCCCACCGTCATGTTCACCGGCGGCTATATGGCAGCCGGTCACCGTTCCGACGGGCGGATGATCACCCTGACCCACACCAAGCAGGCCTATGCCGCCTATGTGGAGGGCAGCATCACCCGGGAAGAATACAAGGACGTGGTGCGCAACGCCTGCCCCACCCCCGGCGCCTGCCCCTTTATGGGCACCGCCAACACCATGTGCGCCATGGCCGAGGTGCTGGGCTTTACCCCCCACGACAACGCCAGCTGCCGCAGCCAGACGCCCAAGTGGCATGAGCTGGCCCGCCAGGCAGCCCGTCAGGTAATGCACGCCTGGCGGGAGGAGATCCGTCCCCGGGACATCCTGAGCCAGTCCAGCTTTGAGAACGTGGTGCGCTACATGATGGCCACCGGCGGCAGCACCAACAGCATGCTGCACATCCCGGCACTGGCCCGTCAGGCACATTTCGACATCACGCCCGAAACGTTCGATGCCATCAGCCGCGAAGTACCGGTGCTGAGCACCATCTACCCCAACCACCCCACCTACACCATGGAGGACTTTGAAGCTGCCGGCGGCCTGGGCGCCGTCATCAAGGAGCTGGCCGCAGCCGGCAAGGTGGACACCGAGGCCAAGGGCATGTTCGGCACCCTGGGCGAGAAAGCCGCCCGCGCCTGCAACAAGAACCCCGACGTGATCCATCCGGTCAGCGATCCCATCCATGAGCAGGGCGGTCTGGCCGTGCTGCACGGCAACATCGGCACCGACAGCGCCATCGTCAAGTTCAGCGCCGTGGACCCCGCCGCCTGGAAATTCAGCGGCCCGGCCAAGTGCTACGATTCCCAGGATGACGCCTGGCATGCCATCCTGAAAGACGAGATCGTGGCCGGTGACGTGGTCATCATCCGCTACGAAGGCCCCAAGGGCAGCCCCGGAATGCCCCACATGGAAACCTTTATGGCTGCCGTGCTGGGCAAGGGCCTGGGCACTCAGATCGCTCTGGTGTCGGACGGCCGATTCAGCGGCGCCACCGGCGGCCTGGCCATCGGCCATGTGGCTCCTGAAGCTTATGAGGGCGGCAATTTGGCATTGATTCGCAACGGCGACATGGTGTATATTGATATTGAAAATCGAACCTTGACGGTCGATGTCAGCGACGAAGAGCTTGCCGCCCGCAAAGCCGCCTGGAAGCCGGTGATCAAACCCGCCACCGGCTGGCTGCAGCTCTACCGCCGGCAGTGCACCTCGGCGCACCGCGGCGCGACCGTATACTGGGATCAGGAGTAACAGCAAACCGGCCCATGGAACAGGCAACCCGCTGCCTGCCGGTATGCTATGGAATATCAAGTACAGCAGGGGGTCGTCATGAATCTCAAGCAGGTAGCCGCGCTGGCCGGCGTATCGGTCAGCACCGTTTCCCGTGTATTGAACGGGAAGTCCTATGTGAACGCCGAAACACGTGAAATCGTGATGAAAGCGATCCGGCAGACCAATTACCAGCCCAACGCGCTGGCGCAAAGCCTGAAAATGGGCCGCAGCAATACCATCTGCCTGATGATCCCTTCCATTGAGAACATGATGTTCCCCAAGCTGACACGCGGCGTGGAGGATATTGCCCGCAAAAACGGCCTGACGGTCTTTTTGTGCAATACCGACGAGGATGCCGCGGTGGAAAAGGCCTACATAGAAACCATGAAAATGCGCTGGATCGACGGTTTCATCGTCTGTTCCATCGCCAGCGATGCGCCCCATATCCGCTCGCTGCGCACCGAGGGCTACCCCCTGGTGCTGGTCAACCGTTTTGAAGCAAGCGACATCGGCAAGGTGGATACCGTGGCTGCCGACAACTATCAGATCGGCTACGACGCCACCCAGTACCTGATCCGCACCGGGCACAAACGCATTGCCATAGCCTACGGCCGGGACGAACTGCTTTTGTACCGGGAACGCCGGCGCGGCTATCTGCAGGCCCTGGCCGACAACGGTCTGCCCTGCCCGGAAGCCTACACCATGCGGGAGACCAACGGCAACAACGGCTTTTATTACCAGACCAAGGAGCTGATGGGGCTGGACAATCCGCCCGACGCCATCTTCTGCAGCAGCGACCCCAAAGCCTTTGTGGTGATGCACGCGCTGCATGACCTGGGTCTGCGCATCCCGGAGGATGTGGCGGTCATCGGCGTGGACAACGTGAGCATGGCCTCCATGGTGGAGCCTCCGCTGACCACCATCTCCCAGCATTTGTACCGCATGGGAGCCGCCGCCGCCAACAGCCTGATCCGCCAGATTGAATA
Source organism: Gemmiger formicilis (assembly GCF_016901605.1). Classification (GTDB taxonomy): domain Bacteria; phylum Bacillota; class Clostridia; order Oscillospirales; family Ruminococcaceae; genus Gemmiger; species Gemmiger formicilis_B. The sequence goes on along the minus strand of NZ_JACJKP010000152.1, from coordinate 2,523 downwards.
CAAAGAGAAAAACGGCGTGCTGCCCAAACCGGAGCGCACCATCTTCAGTTCCGACCTGATCGTGCGGCGCTCCACCAACTGAGCGGTGCGGCACGCCCGCCATGAGGGATTGTGCCGATGAACAAATTAGGAATCAACCTGTGGAACTGGGTGCCCGGCCTGGGCGAAGCCTGCCTGGGCCTGCCCGCCAAAGTGGCAAGCATGGGCTTTACCGCCATTGAGCTGCCCATGACCGTGCCCGACCCCGGTGCGGCCCTGGAACAGGAGATCCGCAGTACCGGGCTGGCGGTTTCGCTGTGTGCAGCCCTGGGCGCCGGGCGGGATCTTTCCAGCTTTGACGCCGAGGTACGCCGCAGCACCCTGCAATACCTGACCCAATGCCTGCAGACCGGCGAGCGGCTGGGTGCCACGGTGCTGGCCGGCCCGCTGTACGCGGGCGGCGGCAAGCGCCATGCGCTGCCCCCCGACGAACGCAGCCGGGAATGGGAACTGGCCGTGACCGGCCTGCAGGAGCTGGCCCGCCGTGCCCGGGAGTGCGGCATGACGCTGGCCCTGGAACCGCTGTGCCGCTACCGCACCAGCGTGGTGAATACGGTAGACCAGGCCCTGCGGATGATCGACGACATCGGCAGCCCCAACGTAGGGCTGCATTACGACACATTTCACGCCTGCCTGGAGGAAGCCGACCTGCTTTCTTCCCTGAGCAGAGCACTGCAGGCCGGCAAAGTACTGCACTTTCACGCCTGCGCCAATAACCGCGGCGCGCCGGGGCAGGGCCTTGTTCCCTGGAACGACGTACTGCGCCTGCTGCAGGAGGAACACTACCGCGGCCACATCACGATGGAAACGTTTGCACCCGGTGGGCTGGACGCCAGCTGGGTCCATGTACACCCCGAACCGGACGAAGTGGCCCGCAGCGGCCTTGCCTTTCTGCGCAGCTTTTTTGAACAACATCCACCCGTTGCCTAAAGGAAGGAGCGTTGCCCCATGCAACCAAGCATCAATCGCATTGGTGAAGTATATGAACCCTTTAAAGTCCGTTTTCTGGAACGGCCCATTCCTCCGCTGGCCCCGGATGAGGTGCTGGTGCGGGTAAAGGCCAGCGCCATCTGCGGCAGCGACCTGCACATTGCCCGCGGCCTGCATCCTTCCGCCCCGCTGCCGGTGACCATCGGCCACGAATTTTCCGGCGATATTGCCGCCGTGGGCAGCGACGTGCGCAAAGTCAAGGTGGGCGCCCGGGTCACGGTTGAGCCCTGCATCGTCTGCGGCAAGTGCGACGCCTGCCGCCACGGCCAGTACGGCTACTGCGAACAGATCAGCTTTACCTACCGCAACGGCGACGGCGCCATGGCTGATTATGTGGTGGTCAAGGAGCCCTACGTCTACGAACTGCCCGATTACCTGACCTACGAGACCGGCGCCCTCATTGAACCTTTGTCGGTGGCCACCCACGCGGTGCGCCGGGCCGATATCCGCCTGGGCGAAACGGTCCTGATCATCGGTGCGGGGGCCATCGGCATGATGGTCGCCTCCATGTGCCGCCGCAGCGGTGCCGCCGAGATCATCATTGCCGATTTTTCCGATCAGCGCCTGGAAATGGCGCTGCAGGTGGGTGCCACGGTGGCCGTCAACAGCGGCCGCGAGGACCTGGAAGAAGCGGTAGCCCGCATCACCCACGGCAAAGGCGTGGACAAGAGCTTTGAGTGCGTGGGCCGGGAAAGCTGCTTTTTGCAGGCCATCATGACGCTGAAGCGCAACGGCACCGCCACCATTGTGGGCATCTACGAAAAACCCCAGGTGCAATTCCCCGCCAGCCGCCTTGTGACCCACGAGATCCACATTCAGGGCGCCCAGGGCTACTGCTGGGACTTCCCCATCGCCATTGCCGCCGCCCGCGACATCCCGCTGGAAAAATTCATCACCCATACCTTCCCGCTGGACCAGCTGCAGCAGGCGCTGGATACCGCACTGGACCGCAACAGCGGCAGCATCAAGGTCATTCTGAAACCGTGATGCCCCCGTCCCCGACAAGGAGAACTACCATGCCACACGAGAAATTTCATTATAAATCTCTGGCCGAGGTGCAGCAGAAGGCGGCCGAACTGGGCCTTTCGCTTCCGTTTGCAAACGATACCAGAGTGCTGGCGCAGCCCCTGACCGTGGGCAGCGTCACCTTCCCCAACCGTCTGGGCGTCGCCCCCATGGAGGGGGCCGACTCCCTGCCGGACGGCTCCCCTTCGGAATACACCACCCGCCGCTATGTGCGGGAAGCCGAGGGCGGCAGTTCCGTGCTCTGGTTTGAGGCCATCTCCATTGTGGAGGAAGGGCGCTCTTCCCGCACCCAGCTGCTGCTGACCCGGGACAACCTGGACAGCTACAAACGGCTGACCGCCGCCGTCAAGGAAGCCGGCCGGAAGGCCAACGGCTACGAACCGTACCTGATCCTGCAGGCCAACCACAGCGGCCGGTATTCCAACCCGGACAACAAACCCGCCCCCATGATCGCCTACCGGCACCCCG
>NZ_JACJKP010000151.1 GCF_016901605.1 Gemmiger formicilis | reverse complement strand
CCGGGTGGTTCCTGGAATCCCTGTGGACGCAGGTTCTCATCCTGCAGCTGCTGCGTACACCAAAACTGCCTTTCCTGCAAAGCAGACCGGGCGGTATGGTGGTGGCGGTGACGGTACCGGGTGTGATTCTTTTTACTTTGCTGCCGGTTACATCCTTGGGCAGCATGCTGGGGATGACACCGATGCCGTGGCGGTATTTTGCATTTTTAGCGGTGGTTGTTGCCGCGTATCTGCTGTTGGTTTCGTTAGCCAAGGGCTGGTATGTGAAACGACAGCGTCAGCTGCTTTGAGAAGGGAGGGGAAATCCGCTGATGAAAAAGAATATCGGATATGTTACTTTGAACCCTTCTACGGCGCGGTGGCTGCAAAACAATCTGCCGGAAGGAGAACTGCGGCAGGGGATCCGGGATCTCCTCACTCAAGCATGCAGTACGCTGATGGTAGAACTGGAAGATACCGAAACGCCGTTCCCGGAAGAAACCGGTCTGCATTGCGAGGCACTTTGGATCGATGAAAAATCGCGCCGGGTGGTGCGGGATGGTGTAGAGATTGCCCTTACTCCCAAGGAATTTGACATCCTCGCGTTTTTGGCCCGGAATCGTGGCGAGGTTTTTACCAAAGAACAAATCTACCGGGCTGTCTGGGATGGTACCTATCTTTTGGACGACAGCAATATCATGGCGTTTATTCGCAAAATCCGCAAAAAAATAGAACCCAACCCGGATGCCCCGCTTTATGTACTGACGATATGGGGCATCGGGTATAAGTTCAACGATCAGATCTGAATCAGTTTCTTGCCAAGCCGCAAGGAAATCGCAAGGTTTCGACCATGGGATTTTCCTTGCGGCTTTTGTATAGTAGGTAAGGCGGCGGGCCGAGAGGACAAGCCGCACATCAGGAAAAGGTGAGGTGAAAACGTATGGATTCCGACCGAAGTACGCAAAAGGAATATGCAGCCGGAAACGGGAGTGAATCCATACTCCGGCATGCAGCCTTTGCGTCGATTTGACACGTAAGGAGGCAAGCACAATGAACAAGAAAGAAAAACGCCTGGCTGTGCGTCAGGCCGTAAAAAACACCGTGCTGCGGGATGAATTGAACCGGAGCATTCAGTATGCGGCAACACACTCCGTTCGTGAGGTGTTGGCCGCACTGCTCTCTGCGGCGTGCGGTCTGGATGCGGCACAAGTGGAAGAAAATCGAGCCCGTTACGGTAACAATACGGTAAGCAAGGGAAAAAAGAAAACGCTGTTTCGGCGCCTGGTGGAAGCGTTTGTCAATCCGTTTACGGCAATCCTTTTTTGCCTGGCAGTGGTTTCGGCAATTACCGATATGATACTGCCTTACTTCTCTTTGCTGGGCAGCACACCTGAAGATTTTGACCCCATGACCGTGGCGGTCATTATGACGATGGTTGTGATTTCCGGAACCCTGCGGTTTGTACAGGAATCCCGAAGCGGCAACGCGGCCAAAAAACTGTTGGCAATGATTACTGCGTACTGCACCGTAATTCGGCGGGAATCGGACGCGGCGGAGATTCCCATGGAAGAGTTGGTCGTGGGGGATATTGTACAGCTTTCGGCTGGGGACATGATCCCGGCGGATGTCCGGATTCTGGAGGCCAAGGATCTGTTCGTAAGCCAGGCAAGCCTGACGGGGGAAAGCGAACCCGTGGAAAAAACGGCAGCCATCTCGCCAGAACAGGCCGGCATAACGGATTACGCCAATATTGCCTTTATGGGGAGCAATGTGGTTTCCGGCAGTGCCCGGGCGGTCGTGGTAGCGGTAGGAGATCACACGCTGTTTGGGTCTATGGCGTCTGCTGTGTCGGAAGAAGCGGTAGAAACCAACTTTACCAAAGGAATCAATGCGGTATCCTGGGTGCTGATCTGCTTTATGCTGGTGATGGTTCCGCTGGTATTTATGATCAACGGCCTGACCAAAGGGGATTGGCTGCAGGCATTCCTTTTCGCTATTTCCATTGCGGTGGGCCTTACACCGGAAATGCTGCCCATGATTGTTACGACCTGCCTGGCCAAAGGGGCCGTATCCATGAGCAAAAAGAAAACCATTGTCAAAAATCTTAATTCCATTCAGAATTTTGGCGCTTTTGATATTCTGTGCACAGATAAAACGGGGACCCTTACCCAGGACCGTGTGGTGTTGGAATATCATCTGAATGTGAACGGAGAAGAGGACAACCGGGTGCTGCGGCACGCCTATCTCAACAGCTATTTCCAGACTGGTTATAAAAATCTGATGGATATGGCCATCATTCAAAAGACGGAAGAAGCGGAAGCGGCAGATCCTTCTCTGGTAGATCTTTCCGAGCACTACGTGAAGGTGGACGAGATTCCCTTTGATTTTACTCGTCGCCGTCTGACAACGGTAGTACAGGATAAAAGCGGTAAAACGCAGATGGTAACCAAAGGTGCGGTGGAGGAAATGCTGGGGATCTGTGCCTTTGCGGAACGTGATGGTGCGGTTTGCCCGCTTACACGGGAAGTCCGGGCGCAAATCCTTCAAACCGTGGAGGACCTTAACGAAAAGGGATTCCGGGTTCTTGCCATCGCCCAAAAGAACAATCCGTCTCCTGTTGGTGCCTTCGGTGTCAAGGACGAATGTGACATGGTGCTGATCGGGTATCTGGCTTTCCTCGATCCGCCGAAAGAGTCCACGGCAGCGGCCATTCGGGCGTTGAAAGATCACGGGGTAACCACCAAGATCCTGACGGGGGACAACGATAAGGTGGCACGTACCATTTGTAAACAGGTAGGGCTGCAGGTACGCAATATGCTGTTGGGACCGGACCTGGAAAATATGAGTGACGCGGCATTGGCCGAAGCCGCAGAAGAAACCGATGTGTTCGCCAAACTGACTCCGGACCAGAAAGCACGGGTGGTGTCTGTCCTGCGGGAAAAAGGTCATACAGTCGGTTTTATGGGGGACGGCATCAACGATGCGGCGGCTATGAAAGCAGCGGATATCGGTATTTCTGTAGATACGGCGGTGGATGTGGCCAAGGAATCGGCAGATATTATTTTGCTGGAAAAAGACCTCATGGTGCTGGAGCAGGGAATCGTGGAAGGCCGAAAAACCTACGCAAACATGATCAAATATATCAAGATGACGGCTTCCTCCAATTTCGGTAATATGTTTTCGGTGTTGACGGCTTCGGCATTGCTGCCGTTCCTGCCCATGATGAGCGTGCACCTGATCCTGCTGAATCTGATTTATGACCTTTCCTGCACGGCCATTCCCTGGGATAACGTGGACGAAGAGTATGTTGCCAGCCCCAGAAAATGGGATGCAGGCAGTGTGGGCAGCTTTATGATCTGGTTGGGTCCCACAAGCTCCATTTTCGATTTTGTGACTTATATTTTCATGTATTTCGTTTTTTGCCCGTTTTTTGTCTCACACGGGGTGCTGTTTCACGATTTGACAGCCCATTACAGCGGTGCAGAACTTTTGCAGATGCAGGCAGCGTACATTGGCATGTTCCAGGCAGGCTGGTTTGTGGAATCCATGTGGAGCCAGACGCTGGTCATTCACATGATTCGTACCCCAAAACTGCCTCTCCTGCAAAGCCATGCCTCTGCGCCGGTAACATTGCTGACATTGACCGGTATTACCGTGCTGACCATCATTCCTTTCACACCGTTTGGTGCAATGCTGGGGTTTGTGGCCCTGCCTGCGGCGTATTTCCTTTATCTGATTCCCTGCATCCTGTTGTATATGGCGTTGGCAACCAGCCTGAAGAAAGCTTACGTACGGTGTTACGGAAAACTGCTCTAAGGAGGAAACACAATGAATTGGACGAATTTGTGGATGATGCTTTTCGGAAGAACCGAATGGATGGGCTTGAATATGGGGTTCTGGGTAGCACTGAGCGTCGTTTTGCTGATCGTGCTGGTTATGAATCTGGTATTCTGGAACTGGAAACCTCATAAAGACTAAACAAAAAGAGCGGCACCGGTGTGTGCCGCTCTTTTGCATTTGCAGTTGTTGTAAGGGACAGGCGGGGACGAAAATCAGCAGCAAAACATACCGCCGCGCCCGCCACAGCAGCACCAGCTGCAGATATTGCACATAAGAATATACATCCAGAAAGACAGGCAGAAGCGTCCGGGGTTGCCGCTGGGCTGTGCATAGGGCTGCTGATAACTGGCGTAGGTTTGCCCGGGGTTCTGCAGTTGGTCAAGCAGATTCTGGTATGCGTAGTTGTTGGATTCCATCGAAACAGCTGTGCGCGCTTCGTCACGGGCCCGGATGTTGTTGCCCAGTCCCTGGTTGGCCAAAGCGCAATAATAATGCCACTGGGCATTGCGTTCATTGGCGGGAATCCCGTTCAGCGTGTTCATGGCTTCCTGATAGAAACCGTTGCGGATATAATTGGCCGCGGCCCGCATTTCGGGGCTTTCCTGGCCGGTTGTATAGGTTTGGCGGCTCCCGGAAGTACCATAGAAACCAAAGCCAAACGGGCCAAAACCAAATCCGCCAAAAGGATCTTGCTGGTATTGGTTGCCGTATCCGGCCTGACCATAGCTGTTGGTGCTTTGCTGTTGCTGATAGCCCTGATACCCGGCCTGCCCGCCGCCTTGTTTACGGCGCATAATCTCGCTGTAAGCCGCCTGGACTTCTTTGAATTTTTCTTCAGCGGCAGGGTCGTTGGGGTGCAAGTCGGGATGATACTGCTTGCATTTTTGGCGATAAGCCTTTTTTATGGTTTCATCATCGGCACTGGGGGTGATGCCCAATACGCTGTATGGATCGTTCATTGGTGACGCCCCTCTCTGTGCTTTCTTACCAGCGCGTATTTACTCCACACGCCGGAATAAATGGTGTTATACAATAATTTCCCCTCCGGGGTTTCCTGCAAAATCGGCAGCAGAGAAAACTGCTGCGCACATAATCCCATTTGCTGGGTCAGCAAATCGTGGCAACGCTCCTCGTATTCGGCAGGCGGTAAACTGTCTGCCAGAAACTGCAATGCATTGAAGCGTCCGCGCTTCTGGTCTTTTTCCAGATCGTCATAAGCATCCATCAGATAGATGAAACCACCCAGCCCGCGGCCCATAGCTTGCAAAACGGGGGCCCAGGCATCATCCCGGCATGCAAAAACGGCCCCCAGAAGGGTTCCGAACGCATTGCATAACGCATCCAGATCATGAGAGTTGGCGCTTTCCAGCAAATTCAAGGCCGAAAGCTGCTCTGTAAGTATGTTGCATTGACGCGGCCAACGTTCCCGGATAGCAGGCAAAAACTTTTCCAATTTCTGCGCCTGCCGCAAACTGGCACGGCGGTGATCGTCCTGCCAGTCATCCATAAAATTGTAGTAGGCCAATGCAACCGTCATGTCGGCTGCATAATCCTGAAAAAGATTGTAAGCCCGCGGACGGCTTTTTAAGGGATGGGGAGCACAGCGCCCCGTACCGAACTGTGTTTCCGGGTCATATAAAGCGCTTAGCAGGATTGCCACAAACGCCATATCGTAGCTCAGGGTCAGTTGCCCGGGCATGCCGTACTGCCGGCCGAGTGCCTGGCATAAGCCGCAGTAATACGCTTGATAGCGGTCAAAATCCTCTTTTGCCAAGCCCTTGCGATAGATGGTAACATATCCAAACATGGTGCGTCAACTCTTTTTAAGGAACTGTGTGGCGCATTTCGGGCAGGTAATGGAGATTTTACCCCGCCCGCGCGGTACGCGCAGCTGCTGACCGCAATGGGGGCAGCGATAATAATGGTATTCCTTGCGCTGCTGAAAACGGATTTTACGGGTTGCAAACCAACCGGTGACTTTTCCTTCCAGTGCCAGATATTTGAGGTTTTCCTGGTAACGTTTCTGGATGTTGCAGCTTAAGATGCGGAAATAGCAATAAATCAGCAACAGCAGCCCCAAAAAATACAGGAAGGGCACAAAAAGAGCTCCCAAAACAATAAAGATCAGGGAGCAGGTCGATAAAAAGCCACTGAAACGGTCAAAGCCGTAGCGGCCGGACATAAAGCGCTGGAACCAGCCTTTCATCAGAAAAAACCACCTTTTTGGGCAAGGCCCATATTTTCGCTTCTCATTATGCCATGCAAATGTTGGCAAATCGTGAACAGGAGCAAAAAAGAATTTGAACAAATCCCAAAAGTAAGGGATTTTGTTCAATATTCAGGGTGTTGTAAAGCTGCTGTTTCAGAGAAAAAAAGAGGTACATGCCCTTAAACACCCAGAGCGTTTAAGGCGAGACGATTGCCAGAAGAACGTTTCAGTTCTTTTAACAAAAAGGCTGCCATTTCAGGAGTGACGTTGAACAAATAACCGGTGTTTCCCCAGCCACGGACATTGAACGGAGCATACTTAGTGGGCTGCAATTCCAGTAATGTAGGCATAATGGTTTTAGTGTCCAAGGGGTCTGGAAGTGAACAATACATAGAGTCCACTTTAAGGCCGTTATTTTCCCATAGATGTTCTACGGCCAATTCAGAGGGCTGAACCGCTGGATAACAATTTGAAGTGGCCTTGCTCACTGCAACGATGTGCCGTTGATAGCTGTGAAAAATAATGTCTCCTTGCGAAACTTCACGCATGAGTTTCCAATGAGAAGGCGTACCATCAGGTGCCCACAGATAATTGCCAGCTTGTTCACGAAAGAACGTCTTGTTTTGAAAAACAAAAAAATATCTCACAACATACCCCTCTTTCCGGTAACTACCCCCTTATTTGTGGGGGGCCAGAATGAATTTGGCTACACATTCTACATGCCGTGTGCGCGGGAAAAGATCAACCGGCTGCACTTCTACGGCACGATACCCGTGCTCAGTCAGCCAGCGGGCATCACGGGCGGCGGTTGCGGCATTGCAGCTGACCATCACTACAGTACGTGGTGCCATCTGTTCAATGGCTTCCAGCGTGGCTGTGTCGCAGCCTTTACGCGGCGGGTCCACGACGACCACATCCGGGCGAGTGCCTTCGGCAGCCAGTCGGGCGGCGGCTGCACCGGCGTCTTCGCAGCGGAAATCCGCGCGATCAAGGGGGAGTCCGAGCCGTGCAGCGGTTGCTTTAGCACCGTCTACCGCCTGTGGGACGATTTCCACACCCAACAGACGTCGGCAGTCCGGCAGCATGGAAAGTCCGATAGTCCCCATGCCGCAGTACAGGTCCAGCAAGAAATCGTCGGGTTGTAAACCGGCATAATCACGGGCTTTGGCATACAGTACTTCGGCAGAAGGCGTGTTGACCTGGTAAAATTCATGGACCCCCATCTTCAGTGCCACACCGGCCAGTGTGTCTTCGATGGTGCCGGGCCCAAGCACCGTGCGGGTATGCTTGCCCAAAATAACGTTGGTTTTTGCAGTGTTTTCGTTGATCAACACGGTGGTGAGATCAAATTCCTGCTGCAATGTCTCGCAGATCTGGCGTTCGGCAGGCAAAGCCTTCCCGTTCAGTACAAAACACAACAAGCGCTGCCCGCTGTGCCACCCCTGACGAAGAAACAAATGCCGCACCAGGCCGGTATGGCTTTCTTCCCGGTAGGCAGTGGCACCGGCTTGTTCCAACAGAGTGCAGGCCCGCACGGCCAGTTGGTTCATCCAGGCGGGCTGTAATTTGCAGTCATCGCAAGCTACAATGCGGTGGCTTCGGCCGG
>NZ_JACJKP010000016.1 GCF_016901605.1 Gemmiger formicilis | reverse complement strand
GAACTTCTGCAAAATATCCAGCAGCTTGTCCTTTTGCAGAACCTCTTTCCACAGGTACGAGGTCACATAGTCGCCGTCCTCGGTGGCGGGGTTGCCGGCGCCGCCGTCCTGGCCTGGGCCGTTGCTGCCCTGGTCAAACGGCAGAAAATAAGTTTTTTCGCCGTTCAACTCGGTGGTCATGGCGGCGTTGTACAGGTCGACGGCAAAAAATGCCAGCACACGGCGGTTCAGGCGGAAGCAATCTTCGCGCGGGTCGCGGCTGTTCATCCACTGCATTTTGGCGTCGTCGATGCTCTGGCCGGTCAACTGGTTTTTCAGCTCCAGTGCCACCACCGGGATGCCGTTGACCGCCAGCATCATATCCACGCTGTTGTTGTTATCGTGGGTGTAATGCCACTGGCGAATGCACTGGCAGATGTTCTGCCGGTAGTTGCGGTTGGCGGTGGCGTTCAGGGTGGATTCCGGCTTGAAATAGCAGACGCGGAACTCCATGCCGCGATACCGGAACCCGTGGCGCAGCACCGCAATCAGGCCGTCGGCGTCCACCGCATCCTGAAATGCTTTATAAAATTTGCGCTGCGGTTCCACCTTGCACTGGCGCACAAACCGCTGCCAGGTGATGGGCTGGGTGCTCTGCACAAATTGCAGCAAAGTTTCCAGGTCCAGCGCCATGCCTTTGCTGATTTCGCTGCGGTAGCCGGCGTCGGTGGCCTTCTGCCAGCCGCCGGCCTGGGAAATCAGAAAGGATTCAATGTCAGATTCAAATTGTTTTTCGTTATCGGGCATAGGGGTACTCCTTTACGCCAACAGTTTGCCTTCCAGGTAGGAGCAGCGCAGGTAATCCGGGTTGCTGTAATACACGCTGGAATTGAAGTTGGAAATCTCATCGCTGAGGAAGGATGTAAACACATCCAGAATGGCCTGCGCCGCATCGTCCTGCATGGTGTCCAGTACCAGCGTCTGGTACACCCGCCCGATGTCCAGATAGCCCGGCACCGTGTAGCGGCAATCCTTCACGGTGTCAAAGTCGCCGGTGGGGATGCCGTACTCCGCCACCACCTCGTCGGACACCTGCTCAAAAGGCAGGCAGTGGTTGACCTCGGCGTGGGCCAACAGGCGGTCGATGCCGTTATGCCCGATGGCAGAGGCCACCGTTCCGCGATGGTTTTTGGTCTGACGGGCGATGAACTCGATAAGGCTGCAAACGTAGTAGACGTCGTCTTTTCGCTTAGCGGTCATGGAGAGGTTCACTCCTTTCAAATTCCAGGCAGGCCAACGCCCGGATGGTGTGGAAGCTGATTTGATGGGTGGGGTGTTTGAAGCGGGCCAGCTCCCAAAACGCCTGGCGGCTGATGTTGCCCGACAAAAAGTCGTTGACGTAGTTCCAGATGGTATCGTCCGCCATCGGGCCTTCGACGATGTCGTAGTCATGGACAAACCCGGCGCGGCAGCGGCCGATAAAGTCCAGCCATTCGTCGCTCATGCCGTCGAATTTCAGCACGCGCAGGGCGGGGTCTGGCGTGTAGGTGTAGACGTTGACGACGCCGTGCGGATTGCGGTTGGCCCACTTGCGGGCCTGGTCATAGTTGTTGGTGCAGTAGAAGCCCCAGGAAAAATCCTTGGTGTACCGGGTCCGGCGCACTTCGGGAAATTCAACGGTGGTGTTGCTGCCGTGGTAGAGGGGGATGGACATAGTAGTTAACCTCGCAACAGTTATACAAGCAATAAAAGGTTGTAGTATAAGTAGAAGAGCTTGACGCAATCCCTTTTTCTTACATTTCGTTTGCTCATTCCATGTGCCACATAGTTCCGATTCACGATTTTAGGAGTACCTTTGAAATCCTCGTCAACTTTGTACATTTCGTTTAGGCAAGAAAACACATTAAAAAAGTTAAAATACATAAAAAATGTGTGCTCAAAATTTGGCCTTTTGCGTACCTTTATATGAAAGAATTGAATTGCTCCGTTGCCAACTTGCTTTTTCTGTTTGGCGTTAGTTTGAAAGCGGATAAGCACCCCGTCAATCAAAGAGAATAAAAGCAAGGAACAGGCTGTATATTGCTTTTCTTTAAAGAGAATAATTGCAGAGTTATAGTCACTTTTTTTGCATTTGAATTCTTTCTTTGTTTCTGCCCATAGGGTTTCCATTACTGCTGTTTTGCCGTAGGGTAACATTTGTTTGTCCGCAGCATCCAATGTGCCAGGGGGATTGTCAAAGAAGTTTAAACTTTCCCACGGCGGAAAGGTCCAACCAAACGTTCCCCATTTGCAGACGGCACGCTTTCTAAGTTCACGTTCTTCCTCAGATAGCTGCGGTATCTTTATCTTTGGTAATTGGGCAAAGAGCCGACTATAATAATCTTTTAAGGAAGCCAGTGATTGGAGAAATGCCTGTTGCTTTTCAAGAAGGGAATTTACTGTTTCCGTTATGATTCCTTTCATCTGCTGGGATTGTTCAAGCACTGGACGCAATATCTCGGTGAGCCGTTCAGATAAGTGCGCCATGCGCTGGTTCCAAGATTTATGATAAGAAATGCAAAACCGTTTACAAATATCTGGTTCTTCCTGCTGCTGATTATACAGGCTCTTTAATTCTTCATCTTCTTCAAGAAAAAGCGCAATGAACTCGGCAAAGAATTCATCCGTTTGGCTGGATATTATTTGTGACGCGGGTCGTTCAGCCTCACTACATTGCAGTTTCTCTCGTATAATATCAGCCAGGAGAATTCTACACTCTTGCGGGGATGATGCAGCATCTATTTTACATATTCTTGCCAAATCTTGTTCGGATACGTAAATATCCGCTATGTATTGGCGTCCCGCAATTGTGATGGGATGCTTTTTCGACGTCGCTACAACAATCACTTTATCAGCAGAGCTTTTCTCGGCACTTGCATCGCTGGTACTGGAATTATTGGGATTGGTACACATCATATCTCCTCGCATATAAAATTCTAAACATCAAAAATCAAATCTTGACAGCAAAAGATTTAAAAGTGTCAAGAATTTTCCTGTCATGACACACCTTTCTGTCAACAGACTCTCCGTTTGCCGGTCACAACTTCATAGATAAGAGATTTTTTGTAGGATTCGAGGTCGCCGATTAGGTATAGCTTTTCCTTGATAAGATTATCAATAGACCGTGTTAATTGATTTAGTTTGCGGACAATACTTTTTTGCTCTGGCAGAGGGGGAATTGGCAAAAGTAAGCGCTTAATGATATCTTGGCTAATATTGGGTTGCGTGCCGCCCCTTGCAGAAATAAGCAATTCGTTTTTTGCTGACAGAATTGCATAGAAAACATATTCTAAATCAAAATCCTTTTTAGGGGTCGACAATACACAGCATGCTTGATTCGTGCAAGAATCCAACTCTATAATGCTGGCATTTGCAATGGAAGCGCCATACATAGCTATGGCAATATATGGTGCTTTATATATACGCAGTGCGGAATATTGATTCAGGGCTGCCTGAGTGAGCGTTTTTGCTGTTTCTGATACAATTCCCCCGTTAAGGTCTCCTGATTGTAGCCAAGAGATATTCCCCCCATAATATGCCGCATCAGAGGATTGCGGAGTAGTTCCGCTGCCTATAACAGTGAAACAATTGGAAATTTTTGTTCGTTCCCAATGTCCAGGCATTTCCCTAATCCATTTCACGCCGCTGTCTTTCATTTCGGCGGTAGGGTCAAGGCCCTTGGTGACGGCTTCGTAGATGATGCTGGCTTTCCAGGCTGTGTACTCCTCAATGCCGGCTTTAACCTCGTCAATAAGGGTATCGATTTTTGCACTTACTTGACTTAGAGATTTAGCGATTGCTCTTTGCTCATTAAGAGGTGGTAGTATAATCAGAGAGTTTGAAAAATCGGAGTATTTGATATTTTTCCCATCTCGGATTCCTACAGTTAGTGAGTTTATATGGTCAATAAAGCGCTCATCTTTGAACAAAAAACGAAGGTATTTGACATCATACGCATCATCTGCGCGAAACACTTGGTATGCAGGAGAACACACGCCTTCAAAGGGCGATAATTCGAAACCACCTTGAAAGCTTCTTAGGCTAATAATGAAGTCATTGCGGTGTACAGTTTTAAATTGTTGCAGGTCTGTACCCGCAGAAACTTTTACAACACCCTCTAATTGGTCTTGCGGGCAAACTCCAAATTTTTGAGACGCAGCTAATAAAATGGGCGTTTGATTTCCGCGCTCGTTTGTTTGCCTAAAATGGGCCCTGGCGCGAACAATTTCCCAGTGGCTCGGCACCATCCCAATCCATTCCACCCCGCTGTCCCGCATTTTCTCGTAGCGGCGCGGGGCCTTTTGTGTTTCGTTTGTCATTCTTAAACCTCGTTCTCGTTTTTCTCAAAGCGGCCTTGCCGCAGATTTTCCACACGATGTGTGGAAAATCTGCGCCCAGTCACTCATCCTCCTCAAACAGGTCCCGCAGCTTCTGCGTCAGGCTGTGTTCACGGGCCACAATGCGGCGGGCAATATCATCGGCCGGCTCAATAGGCTTGTACTCATAAAATACACGAGTAAAAGGAATTTCATAGCCCACCTTGGTCTTGCCGCTGTCCACCCAGGCATCCGGGTTGTAGGGCAGAACTTCCTCACGCATATACTCGTCGATGTCTTTTTCCAGCGGGATGTTTTCTGTATCACGCTTGGCGGTGTCGGCCACCGGCTTGCCGCGCTTGAGCACCTTGCTGCCATCGCTGTTGTACAGCGGGCTCTCGACCACGACCTTGTTATAGCCAAAGGTCACGCTGTCCAGCACCTTGCTTTTGCAGATAAGACGCTGGCCTTCCGGCGTCTGTACCGTATACGTTTCGCTGCGGTACTCGCCATACGCGCGCACAATCAGTTCGCGGCAGGCGTCGGTAATGTCCGCGCGCTTGTTGCCGATGGGCTTGCGGCGGGGTTCGTAGCACCCGCTGGCGTCAATCAGCTGCACTTTGCCAATGTGCTCCTGCGGCTTGTTTTTGGTGATAATCCAAACATAGGTCGCAATGCCGGTGTTGTAAAAACTGTTGTTGGGCAGTTGGACGATGGCGTCCAGCCAGTCGTTCTCAATCAAATACTGGCGGATTTTGCTCTGGCCGGAGCCGGCGTCGCCGGTGAACAGGCTGGAGCCATTCTGGATGATGGCCATACGGCCGGTGTCCTTCAGCTTTTTCACGCCGTTGAGCAGGAACAGCATCTGGCCGTCGCTCTTGCTGGGCAGGCCGGGGCCAAAGCGGCCCGCATCACCGCGCTTGTTTTCGGCTTCCACGGCGGGGGCTTCCCGCTTCCAGTCGATGCCGAACGGCGGGTTGGAGATGACGAAGTCGAACTGATAACCGGGGAACTTATCATCAGACAGGGTATCGCCAAACTGCATATTGTCCGGGTCGCCGCCGTGAATCAGCATATCCGCCTTGGCGATACCGTAGGTAAAGGGGTTGATTTCCTGCCCAAAGGTGCTGACGTCGGCGTTTTCGTCCAGCATTTTCAGCCGTTCTTCCATGCAGGTCAGCATCTGGCTGGTGCCCATTGCCATATCGTACACGGTGCGGCGGATGCCGTTGCGCTGCTCTTCGGGCGTCAGCGTCTCGCCGGTTGTCAGCAGGTCGCACATCAGGTAGATGATGTCGCGGCTGGTAAAGTGGGCGCCGGCTTCCTCGTCATACGATTCCGAGAACCGCTGCACAAGGTTTTCAAAAATATAGCCCATATCTACTGTGGAGACTTTGTCGGGGCTCATGTCGGCTTTGTCGGAGCCAAAATCCACGATGACCTGGTACAGCGCCCCCGCCTCGACCATGCGGCTCACGGCGGCGTCAAAGTTCATGCGGCTCAGGATGTCCTGCACGTTTTCCGAAAAGCCGTTGAGGTAATCGCGGAAGTTATCCGCGATGTTTTCGGGGTCAGACTGGAGGTTGGCAAACGTGTAGTGGCTGGTGTTGTAAAATTCATAGCCGGAAGCGCGCTTCAAAAAGCCCGCCTTCAACTCGGCCGGCATGGTCTTCAGCTTTTCATCCTGCTCCCACACAGCGTCCAGCGTGGGCAGCAGGCAGTCGTGAAAACGCTTGATGATGGCCATCGGCAGAATGACCAGGCCGTATTCGTGCGGCTTGAAAGCGCCATACAGGCTGTTGGCGATGTTCCAAATCAGGGATTCTTTTTCGCGGGCGTTTTTGCCGACTTCGGCGATTTTTGCATTGCTCTGGGTCACGGTTCAAAAATCCTTTCCTGTTCTTGTTTTAGTCCTCTCAGCGTTATAAAAACTTTCTCGATGGGTACGCCAAGGCGGCGTGCGGGCCGGCCTTCGACCTGTATCGTATCCGGCGTGTTCAAATAGAGCAGCCGCGCTTTTTCCAGTGTGAACGAGCACGGCCGCAGCGAGGCGGCAAGGGATGCCATCTGCTCGCCAATACTGCTGAACTTCATGGCCGGGAACCCGGCTTTCTCATACAGGCAGATGTTCGGCATACTATCCAGCATCCGCCGGGCGATGGGCGCCACCTCGGCCGGGCCGCTTGTGCAGATGGTGTCGGCCCAGTCTCGCAAGCGTTGTTCTGACCAGTTAGTCGTCAGTATCTCATACAGGCTGTCCATCGCGTCATACAGGTTGACCAGTTCTCTGCGGCGGGCCAGGGCTTTTTGCAGCGTATATTGCTGGCTCGCCAGGATTTTTTTGCGCGGCGTCAAGATGACCTCCATCTTGTCCGGCATGGGCAGCCAACGCATCTTTTCCCCGGCCGTGGCGCGGAGCTGTTCCCGTACCAGTGTGTAAAAGAATCCAGGGTCCACCAAAAATGCCGCGCGCGGCAGCGTTTCTGAGACAGTTTCCCACACGGTTTCCGTCATGTCGAGGAGCACCTGATGGATAGCCGGCAGTTCGCACCGGCGTAAGTACGTGCGGATGGCGTCTGTGCCGGCGTCCGGCAGAACATCGGTCAAGTAGACCTGGCCGCCTTCGACCGCCAGTACCAGCAAAGCGAGCGCCTGTGGTCGTTCATACGAAAGCAGACATAGTGTTTGCGTCGTATACAGTGGCGGCTGCGTGGATTCCTTGTCCTGCACCCAGCGGTCTGTCATAAGCTTGATGGCGGGTGCCGAAAGCGCCTGCCTTGCTATATCGCTGACTTTTTCCAGCGAACGGTTTATGGATTCGCGGAGCAGGAAATCCTCGAAGCGGCGGGTCACGCGAGATTTCGGCGCGGCGAATTGATAGGCCGGGGTGAACACCGTTTGGCAATCGGGACAAAGATAGCTCTTGTACTGGAAGTGAAGTTCGACAAAACGCGCCGCCCCTTGCGCTTGTGGCAGGATGTCTTGCATCACGCGGGTCCGACTTGTGTGGATTTTTACTGCAAGACTTCCGCAGTTTGGGCATTGGATAACAGCGCCCGGATTTGGGAAAACGTAATAGCTGGAATCATCGCCAAGACCTGCCTGCACCATCAATTCCGGCAACCCCAGCCGCCTGGTGCGGGCCTCGTCTGCCACGGGTTCTTTTGCCCTGCGAGACATTTTGCTCAGCTCCCTATATCCATATAGAACGTCCAACGGTCATTTTCTTCTGACAACAGTATAACACAAAACAAGGAGCTTGTCATCTATAACCATTATTTATTTAATAGTATATTTATCTTTATTTTTTATATTAGAATATAACCATCTTATTTTTAATGCCTGCTGTTTTTATTGAAACCGATAAATGATATAATTAAGGCATGAAAACAACCCGCGGTTGTCGTGGCCGACTTGCTTGAGGAGGTGCTTGGGCATGTTGGGGATTTTACTGCACCCATATAAAAATGAATTATTGGCTTCCTGGTTCGTGCGCCTTGCCGCACAGAACGGGATTGATTCGCCGACCCGCTTTTTGAAAGCCTATGTGTGCCCACAAAAGGCAGAAAAGGCCATTCAAAACACTTTGAGTTGTACAAATCAGTATTTGCTGTACTTTTGCGAACAGTGTGGGTTTTCACTTTATGATTTGCTCGTGAATCATACGGAGTATCCGGCGATAGCGCCTTTTTTGACGGCCTACCAGCAGAGTAAAATTATGCTGTCCGTATCCGGCGTACCGATGGGGAGTTCCATCAATCGCTTTATCAAAACGGCGAACGTTTGCCCGGAATGCCAGCAGGAGCAGCCATATATTCGGGTGGCTCATAATCTGCCCGGTGTGCGGGCCTGCTGGAAGCACGGATGCTCCCTGGATGGAATGCCGATAACCCCGGAAGATGTTGCCTACGCGCGCTATGCACATGATTTTTGGCAAGCACATATCGATTGTGATATTAAGCAGCTCATGCGTTTTGCCAACCGTCGCGGGGCAAATCTAAGCAGGTACATTGGATTCGAAAACGGGATTCTGGAATTGATGAAGGTCGTTAGCGTAGAAGAATTGAAAGACGGCGTCGGCTCAAATGAAACCGCGAAGCCTGTGGCCGGATATACGATTTTACAGGGAACCGGGAACATAATAGAATTCCGGCACGTTTGCGGGACACATTTTTGTATGAACGCAAACGGGTTCAATCTTGGTTTTCAGTGCCCCCACTGTCAAGCAAAGATGACGGAGGCGGAGCGCTTCGAGAACTATGTGGAGCATGTGGGCAGGTACGAGCTTCTTTCTCCTTATGAGGGAATGGCGAGGAAAGTTCTGCTGCGGCATACTTGCGGCAAAGTGTTGGAGATACGAGCTTTCGACTTTCTGGGAGGAAGCAGGTGCCGTTGTAGTTACTATCACACGCCGCAAGAAATCCAAAACACCATCCGTCAATTTGGAAATTTTAAATTGGTAAAGTACCAAAAAGAGCGGGTGACGATTTTGCATGAGGATTGCGGTCAAACCTTTACGATTGGATACAAGAAATTTTTACTGCGGCCCTGGTGCAAAAAGTGCAAGCCCAGATTCCTCCGCTCGGAAGAAACGCTGCGGGCGGAAATTAAGGCAATAGCGCCTGATTTTGAGTATGTAGGTGGATTTTCCGGCAGCGGCTCCAGTTTTACCATCCGTCACAAGTGCGGGTACGAGTTTCAGCGGGAAATTTACGAATTTCGCAAGAATCCCACTTGCCCTCGTTGCTCAAAGTTTACTTCCGGGGAAAAGCGTCAGATGTTCATTCGCTATATGAAACAAAAAACGGCCCCCGTCACGATACGGGAAATGCAGGAATACAGTGGCGGGTCGTATGATGCCGCCAAGCGGATACTGCAAAAAATGGCAGAATTGCAAATTGCTGAGAGAACCGGCCGCGGGCAATACCGGCTAAAAGAGCGAGGATAACACATGCGCAGAAAATCGCAAAAAGGAAAATTCAAGGAGCACCGGGGTACCGGAACCGGGGCGGATTATAAGCCTTGGATACAAACCGGAGAGTTTGGCTCCAGGGGAACGGCGGCAAACCCGATTGACTGGAAAACCGGCCGCCAGGTGCATCTGCTCTCGCAAGGAGAGGTAATCGCCTGGTATCTGCTCCGGTGGAATGACAAAACGCTGGACGTCCGGGAGCAGTTTCCGCTCGACCTTGCGCAAACGATGCAAATTGCGGAAAACTATGGCATCAAGCATCCGGCAGACCGCCAAGGGAACCCGATTGTGATGACGACAGATTTCCTTGTGACACAAACCAATGGAGAAATCGCGATTTCCGTGAAAAGCAGTTTGGAAGGGTTCAAATCTCAAAATCGACTTATCGAGAAAGCGTATATCGAAAAAATGTATTGGGAAAAGCAAGGCGTACCGTTTCGTCTGTTCACAAAAGACGAAATGAACCGCACGATGGCTGACAACATCCGCAATGTCGTTGCCTTTTATGACGCGGAATTTTTCCCGGATGAGATTTCCCTGCTTAAAAAACTTATCGCCAGAAAACTGATAGTCGTAGATATGACAAAGCCGCTAAATTTCCGGGACTTGCTTCATGAACACAAAGGAGAATTGAAAAAATGGCTGAAATAGAAATCCGTGTTACGGATATTATCACGATTGAGCAGACGCAATACAGAGTCATCGGTTACAGGGCCGGTTTGTTTTCGCTTTGCGAAATGAATATACAAAAACTAAACATTTTATTATATTCTGCCAACGACTTGCTTTCTTGGGTTCAGGATGGGAGCGTCCGAGTAGAAAAGGCATTTCGCCCTGAAGAGAGGATGCCGGCGCACGAAAGTATAGAATACCAAAAAAGAAAGAAACTTCTTCACTTTGTCGTTCAAAACTATGGCCCAATGTACGAGAATCTATGTAGTAAAATTCCTAAGCCAGAATTGTATGCACTTGCAAAAGATTTGAATATCTTACCGAATACGATGTGGCGTACGATTCGAAAATTTTTACAAAGCGGTTTTGATATGATAGCTGTTGCCGACGGTCGTTCTATGAGGACGGGGAAAAGAGCGGCCTATTCACATATAAAGAAAGCTGGCCGCCCTCCAGAAAACAGTCTCGGTAAGGGGGTTCCGCTTACGGACGAAGTCAAAGCTCATTTTGAAGAGGCGACCAGGAATTTCCTATCCGGCAGAGTCACAAGCAAGAAAGCGGCCTATGGTGATATGATTCGTCGGCACTATACTTATAAGGAAGAAACTTCCGAAGGCATTCGCATATGCATATTGCCAGAAAACCAACGTCCTACGCTTGTACAGTTTGAGAACTACTCTCGTGCGAAAATCTCGCAAGAACAATTGGACGAAGCAAAAACGTCCGCTCGTGAGCAACGGAATAACAAACGGCTTTTACTCTCTGACAATTTGCAGGGCGTCATGGGGCCGGGCGACCTGTGGGAAGTAGACGAGTGTGAAATCGACCTTTCGCTGGTATCGGTTGAAAACCCGTCTGTGACGGTCGGCCGCCCCATCGTATATGTCATGATAGACGTATATACCCGTATGATTGTTGCCTACTCCGTTGCGTTTGACAACAACAGCGTACTGGGAATCACCAACTGCTTTTTGAATCTTCTGGATGACAAGCAAGAATTGTGCAATCGATTCGGCATTCAAATTGGGGCAAATGAATGGCCGTCCAAAATCTTGCCGCTTCGTCTTCGCAGTGACTATGGCGCCGAATATATTTCTCACGCGATGGATACGATTTGCTGCAAATTGGGTGTTGCAAAAGAATTGGTTTCTCCGGCGACGGGTTCCTTAAAGGGGCAGGTCGAGCAGCTTTTTCACCAAATCCATGCCGCACAGAATTCACTGTTGGAAGGGAAAGGGTTGATTGAAAAGCGATATGACTCTAACCACCACCAGGAGGCCACCCTCAACATCCAGGAGTTTGAGGCGGTTTTACTCACCTACATTGTCGGGCATAACCGCAAATATATGGAAAAGTATCCGTTGACAAAGGATATGCGCCAGCAGAATGTAGAGCCCTGCCCGATTGACCTTTGGAAGTATGGCGTATCATTGAACGGTAGCCCTCGCCCCATTACAAATGAAGTCATGTTCCGTCACTCGCTTCTGTTGCCGGTCAAAGCCTCTGTCGGCCGCGCAGGAATCACCTTCAAAGGATTGTTTTATATCAATTTGCAAGACGAAGCGTTGCTGCGTGATATGTACTTGGCGTCTACTCATGGCAAGAAGAAATTAGAAAGCGCCTGCATCGACCCGCGCAACATCGGCCATCTATACTATATCCGAGAAGGAAAGCTGATGACGGCATCTTTGAATTATAAAAAAACCGGCATGAAAGAATATGAGGGAATGACATTGTCGGAATACAATGCACTGCACAACAAGAAAAAGGATGATGACGCCATAGGACGTGAAACAAATTTGCAGATGGATATCGCCATTCGTGACCGGCAAGCCAAAATTGTTTCCGAAGCACAAAAGCGGCATCTTAGTCCTTCCACAGAAAATTTGCGGGTGAATCGTGCAACCGAGAAAAAGGCTCGCGCACAGCAAATGCCCATAATCCCTAAAGAGGAAACGGTTATAGAAACAGCTGCTGTACAATCGCTTCCGAAAAAAGGGAATGGGCCGATTCTTCCTGTTAGCGCCAGCGACGCACTTAGGGAGTTCAATGAGGAGGAGTTTGATGAATGAGTAAAGGGTACGAATACAGCGACCAAGAATATGCTGCGGGCGGAAACGGGTCAGTGGTAGATGCAATTTACCATAAAGCAAAAGCGCCCATGGATGTTGGCAACCCTTATATCGAAGCCCTGCCGTATCCGCTTACCGACATCGGTGAAGTCGCACGATATTATACATATGGCCTAAATCAATACGATGTGGCCGAAAAGCAACTTTCTCGTTTGGACCGTCGCTTTTTGGTCAATCAGATTCGCACCGTTCGCGTAGCGCTTCCGTTTGAGCAGGAATTGGAAATGGAGTTTTACCGCACCCTTTGCGATTCTTATCGTCTTAGAAAGCCGCGCGAAGTGTATGAGGACGGTGTAAAAAGAATCAAATTGGTGGGTGACGTTTCTGAAGCAGCAAACACCGGATTCAATATGCTGGGATTCTCCGGTTGTGGAAAATCAAGCGCCATCAAAATCCTTGTCAGCCGCTACCCGCAGGTCATCCGGCATCATATTGATGGAGAGGTCTATTCACAAATCGTCTATTTGACGATTTCCTGTCAGCCCAATTCCAACTTCTCAGCCTTGTATTCTGGCATCGGAAAAGCCATTGACTTTGCGCTGAATACCGATATCTATCAAAAGCAAATCGATAGGATAAAGACGCTGGCCGGCAAAATGAACAAGGTCATCGAGCTGATTGAGCTGTTCGCCATTGGAACTATTATTTTAGACGAAATTCAGCTCATTGATTTTAAAACCACTAAGGAATCCAGCTTTGAAGCACTGATGGTCATCACAAACGAAACGAAGATGGCTTTCTGTGCGGTCGGCACGACGGAAGCCTACGTCAAAATGTTCAAAGAGCAGCGGACTGCGCGCCGGCTCGGTCGAGAAATCAATGCTTCGGGTTATTGCGGGAATGAAAAATTCTTTTCCTACGTCATGAGCCAGCTTTTTTGTTACCAGTGGTTCGATGAGCATATTGACCTTACGGAAGAATTGGTCGAAGCGTTTTATGAAGAATCCAAAGGGATTATCGACCAGGCGGTGTCTTTGTACATTGCAGTACAGGACGAATATCTCAAATCCAATCGAAAATCAATCAGTCCCGAATTTATTGCTGCGGTTTCGAAGCGGCGTTATCCAAACCTGAAATTGCTGCTTGAGCGTGCAAGCGAACCTGGCGTGCAGGAGCAAATCGAAAAAATCATGCGCGGCAGCAAGGAACAGTACGAGCACGAATTGAGTGAGGCCAAGCAGCAGGAAGTTATGCAGCATCTCGTGCAGAATGCAGCAGAAATCGATATATCCTCCTTGATTCGCCGCACGATTGCTAGCATCCAGCAGGTCGTGGGTTCTATGTACGATGAAAAGCAGATTGAAAAGGCGTGCAAAGATATCGCTTCGGGGACAGAAGCATCGTCAATTGATAGCGGTAGTTTTATTCAACAGGTCTTTTCCATGCTTCAAACCGGGAAGGCCAAAAAATCGACACAAGACAGACGCACAAAAAGAAAGTCGCACAAAGATATGTTGCAGAGTATTCTTGATGAGACATAGAAAGAAGAAAACGGAAAAACCGCCACCCGGAGTGGGTGGCGGTTCTCTTTTGGAGAGTTGGTGCTTGTTGCAACTAAAATTAAAGGAAGAGATTTCCCAAAAAATCGCTTATTGCGACTAAAATTATCTTGTTGCAACTAAAATTAAAGGGAAACAGCAGGGAAAGGCGGAAATTACAGGTGCAGCACGCGATCCTTGATCTCGGCGGTGCGGCCCTGGTTCCAGAACTGGGTGCCGATGTAGCCGCAGGTACGGCGGGCAACATTCAGCTTGTTCTGGTCGCGGTTGTGGCACTTGGGGCATTCCCAAACCAGCTTGCCGTCTTCTTCCACAATGCTGATCTCGCCGTCATAACCGCAAACCTGGCAGTAGTCGCTCTTGGTATTCAACTCGGCGTACATGATGTTCTCATAGATGAACTGCATGACCTTGATGACCGCTTCCAGATTGTCCTGCATGTTGGGCACTTCCACATAGCTGATGGCGCCGCCCGGGCTGAGCTTCTGGAAATCACTCTCAAACTTCAGCTTGGTGAAGGCGTCGATCTGCTCGGCCACATGGACGTGGTAGGAGTTGGTGATATAGTTGCGGTCGGTGATGCCGGGCACAATGCCGAAGCGCTTCTGCAGGCATTTGGCAAACTTGTAGGTGGTGGACTCCAGCGGGGTGCCGTAGAGGCTGAAGTCGATGTCATGCTGTTTCTTCCAGGTCTGGCAGGCATCGTTCATGTGCTGCATGACGTGGAGGGCAAAGGGCTTGGCGGCCGGGTCGGTGTGGCTCTTGCCGGTCATATACTTGCAGCACTCGTACAGGCCTGCGTAACCCAGGCTGATGGTGGAGTAACCGCCGTACAGCAGTTTGTCGATGGGTTCACCTTTCTTCAGGCGGGCCAGGGCGCCGTACTGCCACAGGATGGGGGCGGCATCGCTCAGGGTGCCCTTCAGACGGTTGTGACGGCACATCAGGGCCTTGTGGCAGAGTTCCAGCCGCTCGTCGAAGATCTTCCAGAACTTGTCGAAGTCGCCGCCGCTGGACAGGGCCACATCCACCAGGTTGATGGTGACAACGCCCTGGTTGAAACGGCCGTAGTATTTGGGCTTGCCGTCGTAGTTCTTGGCGTTGGCCACGTTATCCCAGCCGTTGCCGGAACGGTCCGGCGTCAGGAAGCTGCGGCAGCCCATGCAGGTGTACACATCGCCATGGCCCTCGGTCTCGCCCTTGGACAGTTTGTATTCCCGCATCTTCTTTTCGCTGATGTAGTCGGGAACCATCCGCTTGGCGGTGCACTTGGCGGCCAGCTTGGTCAGGTAGAAATAGGGGGTGCCTTCGCGGACGTTGTCCTCTTCCAGCACATAGATCAGTTTGGGGAAAGCCGGGGTGATCCAGACACCGGCTTCGTTCTTGACGCCCTGGTAACGCTGGCGCAGCATCTCTTCAATGATGATCGCCAGGTCAGACTTGAGGCGCTGGTTGTCACCGGCTTCACCCAGGTACATGAACACCGTGATGAAGGGGGCCTGACCGTTGGTGGTCATCAGGGTGACGACCTGGTACTGGATGGTCTGCACACCGCGCTTGATCTCCTCGCGCAGGCGGGCTTCCACGATCTCGGAGATTTTCTCCTCACCGGGATCGATACCCAGTTCCTTCATTTCCGCTTCCACGTCGCGGCGGATCTTCTTGCGGCTCACATCCACAAAGGGGGCCAGGTGGGTCAGGCTGATGCTCTGGCCGCCGTACTGGCTGGAAGCTACCTGAGCGATGATCTGGGTGGCAATGTTGCAGGCAGTGGAGAAGGAATGGGGCTTCTCGATGAGAGTACCGCTGATGACGGTACCGTTCTGCAGCATGTCGTCCAGGTTGACCAGGTCACAGTTGTGCATGTGCTGGGCGTAGTAGTCGGCGTCATGGAAATGAATGATGCCTTCCTCGTGGGCCTTCACGACCTCCGGGGGCAGCAGCATACGCATGGTCAGGTCTTTGCTGACCTCGCCGGCCATATAGTCACGCTGAACGCTGTTGACGGTGGGGTTCTTGTTGGAGTTTTCCTGCTTGACCTCTTCGTTGTTGCATTCGATCAGCGAGAGAATCCGGTCGTCGGTGGTGTTGTGGGTGCGCTTGAGGTTCTGCACATAACGGTAGGTGATGTATTTGCGGGCAACCTCGTAGGCACCGGTGGCCATAATGGCGTCTTCCACAATATCCTGGATCTCTTCCACGTTCATGGCGTGGCCGCGGCCCAGGCAGGTGGTCTGTACCTTGTCGGCAATCTCGATGATCTGGTGGTTCGTCAAGCGTTGGCTCTCAGGCACAACGTTGTTGGCCTTGGTGATCGCCGCAATGATCTTGGTGATGTCGAAAACGGCTTCACTGCCGTTGCGCTTGATGATCTTCATGGTGGTTCTCCTCAATATATGATGCTGCAGGGTTTATAACGAAATGTATAATCTATATATTGTATTCCGCAATGTATAAGGCTCATTGGCGAGCACAATTATCTTATCGCAGGGGAGGCAAAAAGTCAAGAGTAAAAACCACAAGATATAGTGGTTTTATAACAATATAAAACAAAATATTCCGTTTTCGTCGTGGCATCGTCCAAAAAATAAATGACGAAAATACCCCGCTTTTTTTGGTGAATTTGAGGAGTTCTACACAAAAGCACGATGCAACGATGAAAATTTAACTTAAAATCTGCCCCGGGGGCTTGCCTGCGGGCGGCAAAGCTGGTATACTGTGTGTGCCCGTGGGGGTGGAATCTTTCTGCACCACAAGATATAGGGGCACAGAATACAAAAAGAGGAGCTTGTCCGGCATGAATTATGCAACGATCAAATACTGCGACATTGCCAACGGCGAGGGTGTACGTACCAGCCTGTTTGTGTCCGGCTGCCGTCGGCATTGTCCCAACTGCTTCAATGCGGTGGCGTGGGATTTTGCCTATGGCGAGCCGTTTACCAAGGAAGTCCGCAATAAGATTCTGGAAAGTCTGGAACCGGATTATATCAATGGATTGTCGCTGCTGGGGGGCGAACCGCTGGAACCGGAAAACCAGCGTGAATTGCTGCCCTTTATAAAGAATGTAAAGGTATTATACCCGCATAAGACCATTTGGTGCTATACCGGCAACCATTACGAAACCGAAGTCCTGCAGCCCGGCCCCGGCCGCTGCGAAGTGACCGATGAACTGCTGCAGTATATCGATGTATTGGTGGACGGGGATTTCGTCCAGGACAAATACGATATCGGGCTGCGTTTCCGCGGCTCCAGCAACCAGCGCATCATTGATATGAACAAGACCCGGGCTGCCGGGCATGTGGTGCTGTGGCAGGATGACCCCATCTTTGCCGACCACAAGATGTAAGCGCGCCATACGGAAAAACAGAGAAGGCCACCCGGAAGGGTGGCCTTCTTGGCTATCCGCAGCAGGGCAGCGGAGAATTACAGGTTGAAGTAGCGCTTGGCATTGTAGTAGCTGATGCCCTCAACGATCTTCTTCAAAGTCTTGTCATCGTTGGGGTACATGCCGCTTTCGACCCACTCGCCGATGAGGTTGCACATCAGGCGGCGGAACAGCTCGTGGCGGGTGTAGCTCAGGAAGCTGCGGCTGTCGGTCAGCATGCCGATGAAGTTGCCCAGCAGACCCAGGCGAGCCAGGGTGCGCATCTGCTGGTACATACCATCGTTGGTATCGCAGAACCACCAGGCGGAGCCCAGCTGGATCTTGCCCGGTACGTCGTCGCCCTGGAAGGAGCCCATCAGGGTACCCAGCATATCAAAGTCAGAGGGGTTCAGGCTGTACAGAATGATCCGGGGGCACTCGTCGGTCTCGGTCAGCTTGGAGAGGATCTTGCTCAAAGAAACGCTGCCGTCGGTCACAGCGATCATATCAAAGCCGCTGTCGGGGCCCAGTTTCTTGAACATCTTCTCGTTGGGGTTGCGCAGGCAGCTGTAATGGATCTGCATTACAACGTTGTATTTCTTGTACAGGCGGCCCATGGCCAGCAGTACATAGGTGGTGTAGGCGTCGCCTTCCTCCTTGGTCAGGGGCTCACCGGCCATAGCCTTTTGGAAGGCGGCGGTAGCCTTGTCGGCGTCGGTTTCCACGTAGGGCACGTAGTCCAGACCCTGGTCGGCGGCACGGCAGCCCATCTCCACAAAGAACTCCAGCCGTTCTTCCAGAGCGCTGATCACGCAGCCCACGCACTTGAACTCACGGCCGACCACCTTTTCCAGCTTGTGGATGTACTCCGCAAAGCCGGGCTTCAGGATGTTGGTAGCCTTGTCAGGGCGGAAGGAAGGTGCCACCACCACTTTGATGGAGGGATCTTCCTTGATCTTCTTGTGCCATTCCAGAGAGTCGATGGGGTCGTCGGTGGTGCCGACCATCTCCACGTTGCTCTGCTCAATCAGGCCGCGCACGGTCAGCTTGGGATCGTTGCGCAGTTTCTCGTTGCACAGGTTCCAGACTTCCTCGGCGGTTTCGCCGTTGAGCACGCCCTCGTAGCCGAAGTATTTCTTCAGTTCCAGGTGGCACCAGGTGTACATGGGGTTGCCGATGGCCATTTCCAGCGCCTCGGCGAATTTCTGGAAGCGCTCACGGTCCGGTTTGTCGCCGGTGATGTACTCTTCGGGCACACCGTTGGAGCGCATCACACGCCACTTGTAGTGGTCGCCGAAATAGGCGTCGGAGCCGTCGGCCAGCACCTGATGGCCGCCCAGCCACACCTGGGCGATGTTGTCGAAATGGCGATCCTCATAGATTTCCTGCGGGGGAATGTGGCAGTGGTAATCCAGGATGGGCAGATCGGCCGAATAGTCGTGATACAGGTGTTTTGCGGTCGGGGTCTCCAGCAAAAAGTCCTTGTCCATAAAAGCTTTCATGTAAGACGCTCCTTCGTTTAATGAATGTAGACGGGAAAAACGGTGCGGTGCAGCGGTACCGTACAGTGCAAACTTTGCGCCGCAGCCATGCGCAAAAAACGCATACTCTGGTACTATTATACATAATTGCAACTATAGCAACAAGTTGTAAAAATTGCGGGAAAATCAAAATAATCAACAAAAAAGAGGCCTCTTTCTTGTACAAGATGCGGAAAGCGAAAAAACGTCCCGGCCATGCGCAAAATCCGTTTCTTTGCCTGCAAAACCGCCTTGACGGCAAAAGCAAAACTCTTTACAATAACCAGTAAGACAGGATTGTAAATGACAGGGAGCGGGGCCGTGGAATACACAAAATCCGCCATGACCCCCGGCGGTTCCGTGCCCGGCCCATCGTTTGAAATGAGGTGCTTTATATGTCTACCATCCAGACCGGTACGTACGAAAAGTATGGTGTCCGCTATGGGACGCTGACGCTGAAAGATGGCGCTTATGCGCTGACGGTCACGCCCGAAAAAGGCGGTATGGCGACTTCTTTTACCAAGGACGGGGAGGAATATCTCTGGCTGCGGGACAAGAACTTTGAATCCACCGACCGTCCCCGCTGCGGTATCCCCATTCTGTTCCCCAACTGCGGCAAACCGGATGATGGCGTACATCATTTTGGGGATGCGGCCTGCCCCATCGAGATTCACGGCCTGGCCGACCTGGTGCCCTGGCAGGTCAAGACGGCAGCAGATGATGCCATTGAACTGACGCTGACCCCCAACGGACTGACCAAATTTGTTTATCCCTTTGAGTTCCGCCTGACCATGCGGTATACGCTGGCCGGCAACACCGCCACGCTGGCCTTGACGGTTTCCAACGATGGCGACAAGGAGATGCCCTTCAGCGTGGGCTTCCATCCCTATTTTGCAGCCAGCAATCTTGACAATGTAAAGTTTGATATCCAGGCGGCCACCTGCTCCGAAAATGCCAAGGGAGAACAGCCTGCGGCACCGGAGGTCATCACCTTGACCCGCAAACCCGGCAGCGCCGATTCCATCCGCCTGCTTACCGGCGTCAAGAGCCCCATGCGGATGACGGACAGCGGCAACGGGCATACGGTGACGGTTTCCTTCGACGAATCCTGCTTCGGCAATGGTGTGCTGTGGCAGCAGGATGCGGAACGGTTTGTCTGCATGGAACCCTGGAACGGCTGGGCCAACTCTGTCAATGAGGAGGGGCGTCACGAAACGCTGGCACCCGGCGCCGAAAAGACCTTTGCCTGGTCCATCACCATCGACTGAGCGAAAACATCTTTTCCAAAACAGAAAAAGTACAAGCGGGCGTACGGCCAAAAGGGCTGTGCGCCCGCTTTTTTGGCAGTGTTGCCCCGGAAAAGCTTTCTGCGTTCGTGATTGTGCCCAAAAACAAGCGATAAACTTTATGTAATGCCACAAGGAATTTAAACATGAAATATTTTCACTTTACAAATTAGAAATGCTCAACTATAATCAAACAAGCGCCACAGATTGCAGCGAAGCAATCCAAAGCCCGGTCCGACCTGTTCGGATCGGGCTGTGCTATTTGTCAAAACAGGGGGGAACGTCCATGCTTACATTGGACAAGATCTATCACGCGAAATTTGTACTGAAACAGATCGCCCGCAAAACCGATCTGATTGCCGCGCCGCGGCTGTGCCCGGATACCGAACTGTACCTGAAAACCGAGAACCTGCAGGTGACCGGCAGTTTCAAGGTCCGCGGTGCCTACTATAAAATCAGCCAGCTGACCGAAGAAGAGCGCGCCAAAGGCGTGATTGCCTGTTCCGCCGGTAACCATGCCCAGGGCGTGGCGCTGGCAGCCACCCGCATGGGCATCAAAAGTGTGGTCTGCATGCCGGACGGCGCCCCTATTATGAAGGTGGAGAGCACCAAGCGGCTGGGGGCCGAGGTGGAACTGGTCAAAGGCACCTACGACGATGCCCACGACCGGGCGGTGGAACTGCAGGAAGAAACCGGCATGACTTTCATTCACCCGTACGATGACGAACTGGTCATTGCGGGGCAGGGGACCATCGGTCTGGAAATTCTGGACCAGCTGCCCGATGTGGACGCGGTCATTGTGCCGGTGGGCGGCGGCGGACTGATCTCCGGTGTGGCCTTCGCCATCAAGAGCCTGCGTCCCGAAGTCAAAGTTTACGGTGTACAGGCGGCGGGCGCGGCCAGCATGGAGCGGGCCTATCACGCCCACCAGTACCAGACGCTGGACCGGGTAGATACCTTTGCCGACGGCATTGCGGTCAAGACGCCCGGTGAGACCACCTACCAGATGGTGGAAAAGTATGTGGATGACGTGGTCACCGTCAGTGAGGACGAAATTGCCGCGGCCATCCTCTCCCTGATGGAAAACCAGAAACTGGTGGCGGAAGGTGCCGGTGCCACGCCGGTGGCAGCCGCGCTGTTCGGCAAGCTGCCCCTGGCAGGCAAAAAGACTGTCTGCCTGATTTCGGGCGGCAACATTGATGTGAACATCCTCTCCCGTGTGATCACCCGCGGCCTGGTCATGAGCGGCCGCAAAGCCAACCTGATGATTGCCCTGGAGGATAAACCCGGCCAGCTGACGCTGGTCAGCGATATCATCTCCAACTGCGGCGCCAACGTGGTCAGTGTGCACCACGACCGGGCCGATACCAATATGGCCATTACCAGCTGCTTCCTCAAACTGGGGCTGGAAACCCGGGACGCCGCCCAGATCGAGACCATCAAACAGCGCCTTACCGAGGCGGGCTTCCAGCTGGTCAGCGAGCGGGTATAACGGCATAAAAAAGCAGGGACCGAAGTCCCTGCCTGCAAAATTTCTTTTATACTTTGACGCCGCCGGCCAGCATTTCGATGAACTGCTTGGCCACCCGGGGACTGCGGCCGCCTGCCCGCAGCGCGAAGGCCGCCCCCTTGATGAAGAGCTGATCGCTGGGCATCTGTACCCCGTACTGGCGGGCCAGTTCCAGCAGGATGGTATCGAACCGTTCTTTGTCCGGCTGCTGGAAGGTCACCGTCAGGCCGAAACGGGCTGCCAGGCTCATCAGCTCCTGGCGGGTGTCCGAAGCGTGCAGATCGTCGCCGCTGCGGTCGGACATGGATTCCTTGACCAGATGGCGGCGGTTGCTGGTGGCATACACCGCCACGTTGTGGCTGCGGCCGCCTACGCTGCCTTCCAGAATGGCTTTCAGCGCCGCAAAGTTGTCGTCGTTGGCGGCAAAGCTCAGATCGTCAATGAAGAGGATGAACTTCAGCGGATTTTTGGCCAGTTCATCCATCAGCGCCGGAATCTGATACAGCTGGTTCTTTTTCACTTCAATCAGCCGCAAACCGTCCGGTGCAAACTCGTTGGCAATGGCCTTTACCGTACTGGACTTGCCGGTGCCCGCGTCGCCGTAAAGCAGTACGTTGTTGGTGGGCTTGCCTTCCAGCAGCGCGCGGGTGTTGGCAATGACCTTTTCCCGTTCCCGCTCATACCCGGGCAGTTCGCTCAGCCGCTGGGGATCGGGGTAACGCACCGGCACCAGACGGCCCTCTTCCAGGGTAAACATATGGTGGCGGGCAAAAATGCCGTAGCCCTTCTGGCCGACGGCCGCGCGGCGGGCCTCGTAAGCGGCGTGAAAATCCGCATCGGGGGTGACCTCCCAGCGGGGCAGGTACTCCGGCGCACCGTGGCACAGGTCATCCAACCCGGCACGGCCCAATGCCTGCAGAAAATCCAGTTCACTCACCAGCGCACCTTCCAGCACCGGGCCGGCATCGCCGCCCGCGGCCGTGCGCAGGCAGAGATTTTCATCCTCCAGCACCGCATCCAGCAGGATGTCGGTCCAGTTGGTCCCCTGGGCAAACAGCGTGGCCTCAAAATCGGCTACGGTGCCGCCCAGATCACATTCCTCTGCGGCAAGAGCCGCACGCAGGGCGCGCAGAAGCGGGGTGCTCAACAGGTTGCGAAATACCACCAAAGCATCCAGGCGCGCCAACCATTCCATACGTTGCATGATTATCGGTCCTTTCCCAAGAAAACTACTCTCAGTATAAACAACACCGCATAAAGTTGCAAGAATTTCCCCAAAAAACTTGACAAACGGGAACAAGTGCGGTATAGTTTAACACAAATTCAGCAAATGCTTGGATGGGAACTAGTAACGGTTCGAACACAGCCAACAGAGAACTGCCGGTCGGTGCAAGGCAGCAGGGCAGGCGGACCGCGAACTGATCCCGGAGCAGATCCACTGAACGCCGAAGGCCAGTAAGGGGATACGGGGGCACCCGTTACAGTGCAGGACTTTGTTGGAAGTCCGGTGAGTGGGGACGTTTCGTCCCAATAAGAGTGGTACCGCAGAGTGCTTTACACAGCCTTTGTCTCTTGGGTTCAAGGGGCAAAGGCTGTTTTTTATTCTTGTTTGCGCACCCGTGCAGCCGGCGCAGAAGAAAGGAAGGAGAAGAAGCAAATGAAACTCAACGGTTCGCAGATTTTTGTTGAGGTCCTGGTGGAGCAGGGGGTCGATACCCTGTTTGGTTACCCCGGCGGCGCCGTTCTCAACCTCTACGACGAATTGTATAAAAATTCGGACCGTATTCACACGGTGCTGACCGCACACGAGCAGGGCGCCTCCCACGCAGCGGACGGATATGCCCGTGCCACAGGCCGCACCGGCGTGGTGCTGGCCACCAGCGGCCCCGGTGCCACCAACCTGGTCACCGGTATTGCCACCGCGTATATGGACAGCGTCCCCCTGGTCGCCTTTACGGGCAACGTGGCCACCACCCTGCTGGGCCGCGACTCCTTCCAGGAAGCCTATATCGAAGGCATTACGATGCCCATTACCAAACACAATTACACGGTACGCCGGGTAGAAGATCTGGCCGATACCATGCGGGCCGCTTTCCGCATTGCCCAGCAGGGCCGCAAAGGCCCGGTGCTGGTGGATATCCCCAAGGATGTGACCGCCGCCGAGTGTGAATTTACCCCCAAGGCACCGGAACTGATCCGTACCGTCACCCGTTACAACGAGGAAGACGTGAAGAAAGCGGCAGAGATGATCAACGCCGCCCAGCGGCCCATCGTCTACTTTGGCGGCGGTGTGCGCAGCGCGGCGGGCTGCCAGCCCCTGCGGGATCTGCTGGAAAAGACCGGCATGCCCGCCACTTACACCCTGATGGCCGCAGGCGTGCTCAGCTACGGGGAACCCCATAACCTGGGCCTGCTGGGTATGCACGGCTGCTACGCCGCCAACAAGGCCATCGACGAGGCCGACCTGGTCATTGCGGTGGGCACCCGCTTCAGCGACCGCGTGGCACTCAACCCCGAAACCTTCGCCAAGCGTGCCAAGATCATTCAGATCGACATTGACCCCAGCGAGCTGGGCAAGAATGTGGCGGTGGATCTGCGGCTGACCGGCGACGCCAGCTATATCCTGCAGGCCATTCTGCCTTACGTCCAAAAGACCGAGCACAAGCTCTGGATGGAACAGATTCGTGAATGGCAGAAAAACGACTACAAGCCGGTGGACAGCGATACCGAACTGAAACCCCATCAGCTGATTGACGAGATCTGCCGCCAGGCCGGGCCCGAAGCGGTTTATGTCACCGACGTGGGCCAGCACCAGATGTGGGCGGCCCAGTACCTGCACCATACCAAGAGCCGCGGTTTTCTTACCAGCGGCGGTCTGGGCACCATGGGCTTCGGCTACGGTGCAGCCATCGGCGCCCAGATGGCCCTGGGCCGGGATGCCCGGGTGATCATGCTCACCGGCGACGGGTCTTTCCACATGAACCTCAACGAAGGCTGCACGGCAGTCAGCTACGGACTGCCCATCATCACGGTGATCTTCAATAACCAGGTGTTGGGCATGGTCCGCCAGTGGCAGACTACCTTCTACGGCAAGCGCTACTCCGACACCGACCCCCACCGCCACACCGACTTTGTCAAACTGGCCGAGGGCTTTGGCGCCAAGGGGTACCGGGCCACTACGCTGGAAGAGTTCAAAGCCGTCTTTGCGGACGCTATGAAGCAGGACGGTCCCTCCTGGATCGACTGCCGCATCGGCAAGGATGAAAAGGTGCTGCCCATGATTCCCGGCGGCGGCGACATCAACGATATCATCATGGAATGAGGTGAACGGGATGGAATCTATGCAGCAAAACACCAACAAACGGCACGTTATCAGCCTGCTGGTAGACAACCAGAACGGCGTTCTGGCACGGGTGGCCAGCCTGTTCTGCCGCCGGGGCTTCAACATTGACAGCCTGACGGTATCCGCTACCAACGACCCCAAGATCAGCCGCATCACCGTGACGCTCAACGGGGATGAACAGGCTCTCAGCCAGCTGGTCCTGCAAACCGAGCGGCTGGAAGTTACCCGCCAGATTTTTGAACTGGATCTGGACAAGAGCCTGCAGCGGGAACTGCTGTTGCTCAAGGTGGCCTGCACCAGCCAGAACCGTGCGGAACTGCGGGAGATCGCCAGTGTATACAAGGCCAAGATCATTGATCTTTCCCCCGACAGCATGGTTTTTGAACTGACCGGCAAACCGGACAAGATCGACGCTTTCCTGACCATGTTCGACGGATACGAGATTTTGGAACTTTGCCGTACCGGTGTCACCGCCCTGGAACGGGGCGGCAAGCACCAGCACATGCAAAAGCCCGTGCAGGAGGTGGGCGAAGCCCAGCTGCCGCTGCCCGGCACCCATTGCTCTCAGGCGTGAGAGCCCCACACATTGTTCCCCCTATAGAGGAATATGGAATATAGAGAGATTATATAAAAAGGAGATTATCACCATGGCTATCAACAAGTACTACGATTCCGACTGCAACCTTGGCATGCTGGACGGCAAGACCGTTGCCGTCATCGGCTTTGGCTCTCAGGGCCATGCCCACTCCGAAAACCTGGCCGAAAGCGGCGTGAACGTGGTCGTCGGCCTGCGCAAGGGCTCCGGCCACTGGGAAAAGGCCGCCAAGTTTGCCGAGACTCATCCCAACTTCAAAGTTATGGAAGTAGAAGAAGCCGCCAAGGCCGGCGACGTGGTCATGATGCTGGTGCCCGATGAACTGTGCGCCGACATCTACAACCGCCAGGTGGCCCCCTATATGACCGAAGGCAAGGCCCTGGCATTTGCCCATGGTTTCAATATCCACTTCAAGACCATCGTTCCCCCGAAGAATGTGGACGTCATCATGATCGCTCCCAAGGGCCCCGGCCACACCGTCCGCAGCCAGTATGTGGAAGGCCACGGTGTGCCCAGCCTGATCTGCGTGGAGCAGGACTACACCGGCAAGGCCAAGGACATCGCCCTGGCGTATGCTTCCGGTATCGGCGCCGGCCGTGCGGGCATCCTGGAGACCACCTTCAAGGAGGAGACCGAGACCGACCTCTTCGGTGAGCAGGCTGTGCTCTGCGG
>NZ_JACJKP010000150.1 GCF_016901605.1 Gemmiger formicilis | reverse complement strand
CACCGGTATCGACGCGCTGGACTGGCTGGAACAGGGCGTCCGGAACGGGGCAGGAGAGTTGGTTGTCAACTCCATTGACACCGATGGTGTGAAAAATGGATTTGATCTGGAATTGCTGGATGCAGTGGCGGCGCGCTGTGCGGTGCCCATCATTGCCTCGGGCGGTGCCGGCTGCAAGGAGGATTTTCTGGAACTGTTCAGGAATCATCCGGCAGTGGATGCCGGGCTGGCTGCGTCTATTTTCCATACCAAGCAGGTGGATATCCGCGATTTGAAACGCTATCTGCGTGAAAACGACATCGAAATGCGGCTGTGACCCCTTGCCAAAAGCCGCAAAAACAGGTACACTATAAATATGTTTCCTTGGGCGGGCGGTACCGGTGGTGCGGCCCGCACCAAACGTTATGGAGGAGGAGGTTTTCTCCCATGGAACTGACCCAGAATACACAATCGCTGCACTTTGACGCCAACGGCCTGATTCCGGCCATTGTGCAGGACCACTACAGCAAAGAAGTGCTGACCCTTGCCTACATGAATGCCGAGACTCTGGCACTTACCATCGCCGAAGGGCGCACGGTGTTCTGGTCCCGCAGCCGCCAGGAGATCTGGCGCAAGGGCGAAACGTCGGGTAATGTGCAGCGCGTTGTTTCCATTACGGCCGATTGTGACAAGGACGCTTTGGTTATTGATGTGATCAAGACCGGCCCGGCCTGCCATACCGGCGCCGAAAGCTGTTTCTTCAACCCGGTTTATGTTTCGGATGAACTGAAGCAGTTTACCTGGCAGGGGCTGTATGAGCTGATCGAAGGCCGCAAAACCAATCCGCAGGAGGGCAGCTACACCAGCTACCTCTTTGACAAAGGGCTGGAAAAGATTCTGAAAAAGGTCGGCGAAGAATCGACCGAAGTGATTATCGCAGGTTGCAAGCGTGATAAGGAAGAAACGATCTACGAAATCAGCGACCTGGCCTACCATGTGATGGTGCTCATGATCGAACTGGGCATCTCGGTGGAAGATATCACGAAAGAACTGGAAAAACGGCATGTTATTGACCATAAAGTAAAGCAGGAAAGGATGCAGTAATTATGGCGGGCGAATACCTGAAAAGTTCCGTCCACGTACATTCCAAACTGTGCGACGGCAAAAACACCTTAGAGGAACTGGCGGTCACGGGATGGCGCGCGGGACTTCAGACGCTGGGCTTCAGTGGGCATAGCCACACCCCCTGCGATCTGGAGTACTGCATGACCCAAAGCCGCACCGCGCTCTATAAAGCGCAGATTGCGAAACTGAAGGAGCGGTATGCCGGCAAGCTGGATATCCTCTGCGGCCTGGAATGGGATCTTTACAGCGACGATGATCCTCTGGACTACGATTACTTTATCGGCAGCACCCACTATGTCAAAGGCCCCAAAACCGGTAAATACTACGAGATTGACTGGCGCGAGAGCGACCTGGCTGCCTGCATCGCCGATGATTTTGACGGTGACGGGCTGGCTGTTGTGGAAGCCTACTTTGCCAACGTTGCCAAGGTGGCGGAGAAAAAGCCGACCATCCTGGGACACTTTGACCTAATCAAAAAGATCAACGGCGAAGGCAAATTCTTTGATGAGCACGATCCCCGTTACAAAGCGGCCGCAGACAGCGCCCTGATGGCGGCTGCCCGGAACCGCTGCGTGCTGGAAGTCAACACTTCTGCGGTGTTCCGCGGCTTCCGCAAGGATTTCTTCCCCTCGGACGAAATCCTCAAGGACTGGCTGGCACTGTCCGGCAACGTGGTCATCACGGCAGACGCCCATACTGCCAAGGCACTGACTTTCGGTTACGAAGAGGCTGCAGCCAAACTGAAAGGGCTGGGCTACACCAAGGTTCAGGTGCTGGGCAAGAACGGCTTCCAGACCTGCGAACTCTGATAAAAGTAAAAATCCCTGTACCAAACGGTACAGGGATTTTTTGTTTACAGGGTTACCGGCTGCCCGTCCAAAACGGCGTTGGTCAAAACGTCACCGTTATAGGTCAGTTCCAGGTGAAAGAAGGGGGCCTCCTCGGCCAGCAGACGGAAAAACAGTTTGTCACCCGGCCAGATGGGAAGATCCTGCACGGCGGCTTTCGGGACCCATTCCAGCGTTCCTTCGTTGCAGTCGGTCATGGTGCCGGTGAATCGGGTACAGGTGTACAGGTGCATCCGTTCGGCGGGCCAGGGGGCGCAGTAAAAGTCCACGATGCCCCGGTATTGGGGGTTCTGCATGGTCAGGCCGGTTTCTTCCCGTACTTCCCGCAGTGCGCAGGTCAGGGCATCCTCACCGGGTTCAAATTTTCCGCCCACGCCGATCCACTTGTCGTGGTTCACGTCGTGCTGCTTTTTGACGCGATGCAGCATCAGGTAACAGTCATTTCGCTCCAGATAACATAAGGTGGTTTGCAATAAGTCCATAAAGGGGACCTCCTGTACATAAATCGGCGGTTTTAGCAGATACTACCATAAAACACCAAGCGGAGGAAATTGATATGAAAGCAACCGGAATTGTTCGCCGCATTGATGAACTGGGGCGTGTGGTGATCCCCAAGGAAATCCGCCGTACCCAGCGCATCCGCCAGGGGGACACGCTGGAAATTTTTACAGCCGCAGATGGGGAAGTGGTATTCAAAAAATACTCGCCGTTGGTAGAACTGGGGCAGATCTCGGCAGTCTATACCGATGTACTTGCCAAAAGTCTGGGCTGTACGGTGCTGGTGTGCGACCGGGCCCGCATAATGGCTGCCAGCGGCAGCGGCAAAAATGAGATGATGGACCGGGAAATCTCCCCGGAAACAGAGCATCTTCTGGCGGCCCGGGCTATCTACACCGCCCCGGAAAATGCCGCCCGGCGGCTGCGTTTGTTCGAGCGGGGAGAGCGGCTGGTTCTGTGCGCGGCCCCCATTGTAGCCCATGGCGATGTAGAGGGAGCAGTTCTTCTGCCCGGCATGGCCCGGGACCCGGTACCGCGGCCGGAAACGGTCCAGGCCATTGCCACGGCAGCCAGTTTTTTATCCCGTTGGATGGAAGAGTGATATCCTGCTCAGGCAGGGTTGGTTTCCATCTGGCGCAGTACCTTGCGGAAGGTGAAGAAGAACAGGACGGCAGTAAACAGAACCGCCAGGGTGTCGGCTACCGGCTCGGCCATGTATACGGCCTGGGCCTGGTCGGCACGGAACAGCTGAGGCATAATGTAGATCAGCGGCAGCAGCAGGATGAACTTGCGCATAACTGCCACCAGGATGGACTGCTTTGCCTTGCCCAGGGAGGTAAAGGTCATCTGGCAGGCCATCTGAATGCCGAACAGGAAGAGCGCAGCTACGTAGATGCGCAGGGCGTGGCTGGTATAGGCGACCAGCTGGGCATCGCTGGTAAACATGGCGGCAAACGCCTGAGGGAACAGCTGTACCAAAAGCCACAGCAGACAAGAGTACAGGAAGCTGACCCGCAGCAACAGGAAATAGGCCTTTTTAACACGGTCCCGTTTCCCGGCACCATAATTGTAGCTGATAATGGGCTGGGCACCCTGGCCCAGTCCCTGCAACGGCAGCATGGCAAACTGCATTACGCTGGACAGAATGGTCATGGCACCTACAGCCAGGTCACCGCCGTACTGCAGCAGAGAAGCGTTGAAAGCGACCGAGATGACACTTTCGCTGGCCTGCATAATAAAGGTGGCAGCACCCAGCGCCACACAGGGCAGCAGGACAGAGGGCGAAAGACGGATATTGGAGGAACGCAGCTTCAGGAACGTCCGTTTGCCGAACAGGAAGCTCAATACCCACAGGCAGGAAAGCGCCTGGGAAAGAATGGTGGCCAGCGCGGCGCCGCGAACGCCCATGCCCAGCACAAAGATGAATACCGGGTCCAGGATGATATTGGCCACGGCACCGATCAGCACCGAAAGCATACCTTCTTTGGCAAACCCCTGGGCGGTGATAAAAGCATTCATGCCCAACGTCATCTGCACAAAAATGGTGCCGATGGCGTAGATGTCCATGTATGCAACCGCGTACTCGATGGTGTTGCCGCTGGCGCCAAACGCCATCAGGAAGGTGCGGTCCCCCAAAAACAGAATCACCGTCAATACGACCGAGACTACGATCTGCAGTGCAAAGCAGTTGCCCAGGATCTGCTCGGCCTTTTCTTTGTTGCCTTGTCCCATGGCAATGGTGGCACGGGGAGCACCGCCGTTGCCAACCAGGGCCGCAAAGGCCGAAACGATCATGATCAGGGGCAGGCAGACGCCTACACCGGTCAGGGCCAGAGCGCCGGTTTCCGGAATGTGACCGATATAGATACGGTCTACAATGTTATACAGCATGTTGATCAGCTGTGCCGCTACCGTGGGAAGTGCCAGCCGAAGCAGCAGTTTGCCAAGCGGGTCAGTAGCCAGAAAGGCTTTTTCGTCAGTTTGAGCCTGCATGTGTTTTTAACCTTCTTTACTTATATAATAAGGATATAAGAAAGTATAAAACCCCCGCATTACAGTGTCAAGGCAGTGAAAGTTGATGATTGTGTCGAAACTGTTAAACTTGCAAAA
Source organism: Gemmiger formicilis (assembly GCF_016901605.1). GTDB lineage: Bacteria > Bacillota > Clostridia > Oscillospirales > Ruminococcaceae > Gemmiger > Gemmiger formicilis_B. The sequence continues at coordinate 3,220 of NZ_JACJKP010000150.1, read as the reverse complement.
AGTTTTGCAAAAACTCTTGACAGGAGGGAAAAGGGGGTTATAATAATCTTAGCACTCGGAGATATGGAGTGCTAAAACAAACCTGAAACGCAGCAAAGGAGATGAGCAACATGGCGATGGACGCGCGCAAGCAGCGAATCCTGGAAGCTATTGTTGCCCTGTATGCCAGCGACGGTGAGCCGGTAGGTTCCGGACTGCTGGCAAGCTACTTTGACATGGCGCTGTCCAGCGCTACCCTGCGCAACGAGATGGCTGCCCTGACCAAGCTGGGGTTGCTGGAACAACCTCACACCAGCGCCGGGCGGGTGCCCAGCGCACAGGGATACAGATATTATCTCGACCATCTGATTGAAGCGCCCGGCAGCACAAAGCTGTCGGAAACAGACCGCGAACACATCGACGATCTGTTTGCCGGTATGGATGTGGAGCCTGAAAAGTTGGCACCTGCCGCAGCCCGCAGTCTGGCAGATTTGACGGAATGCGCAGCGGCAGTTACCACACCCCAGGCACCGGACCTGTGCATTGCGCACTTTGAGGTGGTGCAGGTAGGGCGTTACTCGGCGGCGGTGCTGGCAGTGACCAGTGCAGGCGGTGTACGGACCCGCGTGGCGCGGGTAGATACCGGTTTGACCCGGGACGATGCCGCCAACCTGGCTCAGCTTCTGAATCGCGGGTTGACCTTCGTGGCGCCCCAGGACCTGACCCCGATGCTTACAGCCAGTATGGTGCTGGCAGCAGGGGAACGGCTGGCACCGGTGGTGCTGGCAGCGCAGGCGCTGGTAGCCACAGGACCGCAGGCCTGCCTGCAGGGCGCCCAGTATCTGGCCAAGATGCCGGATGTGCGGGAAAACCTGGGTACGCTGTTGGAAATCTTTTCCGACAATGAAGCAGCCACCGAGCTGCTTCGGCCGGACGGCGGAAAAATCACCGCCACATTGGGCAGCGACCTGGACCCTGCAATGCCGGGAGCCTGTATCGTCAGCAAGCGGTATCTGGCAGGCGGTGGCCTGACGGGATCGGTTGCGCTGATCGGTTCCACCCGCATGGAATACCGGCGCTTGCTTCCTATTCTGGATTACTTCTCCGTCAAGCTGGGCCAGAGTATGGCCGGGCAGGGCCAATAAATATAGAAGGAGGACCCGCAATGAGCCACGAGACAGAAAAAGAAAAAACCACGGCGGCCCAGCCTGAACAGGCTGCAAAGGCCCCCGAAACCGAGGCAAAGACTGAGGCTGCTTCCGAGCAGAAGGCCGATAAGTCTGACAAGAAAGAAAAACACCATCACGCCGAAGCTGCGCTGCAGGCCAAACTGGAGGCCAGCGAAAAGAAGAATGCCGAGCTGAAAGATCAGCTGCTGCGCACCGCGGCGGAGTATGATAACTACCGCAAGCGCTCCCAGCGCGAGGCAGATCAGAAATTCAACGACGGCATTTCTCACGCCGTCACCCAGATCCTGAGCATTCTGGATACGTTGGACATGGCAGCCAATGCCGCCTGCACCGACGAGAACTATAAAAAAGGCGTTATGATGACGCTGGACAAAGCGGCCAAAGCGCTGGAAAATCTCCACATTACCGAGATCGAAGCGCTGGCAAAACCCTTTGACCCCAACTTCATGAACGCCGTGCAGCAGGTCCCGCCCACCGAAGGGCAGGAGAGCGGCACTGTAGTTCAGGTTTTCCAGAAGGGCTACAAGATCGGCGATAAGATCATCCGCCACGCAACGGTCGTTGTTGCGGAATAATGGTTGAATCGGGCAAGACCCGTTTCAGATACAAAGCTATTTACCACATTCAAAGTTAGATTTGAAGGGAGTTTTATAGTATGAGCAAAATCATTGGTATTGACCTTGGCACCACCAACAGCTGTGTTGCCGTTATGGAGGGCGGCGAGCCCGTCGTTATCGCCAACGCTGAGGGCGCGCGTACCACGCCTTCCGTCGTAGGCTTCACCAAGACCGGCGAGCGCCTGGTTGGCCAGGTTGCCAAGCGCCAGGCTATCACCAACCCGGAGAACACCATCTCCTCCATCAAGCGTAAGATGGGCACTGCCGAGAAAGTCCATGCCGGCGGCAAGGACTACACCCCCGAAGAGATCAGCGCCATGGTGCTTTCCAAGCTGAAGGCTGACGCCGAAGCTTACCTGGGCGAGCCCGTTACCGAGGCGGTCATCACTGTGCCCGCTTACTTCAACGACAGCCAGCGTCAGGCTACCAAGAACGCCGGCACCATCGCGGGTCTGAACGTCAAGCGTATCATCAACGAGCCCACCGCTGCTTCTCTGGCCTACGGCCTGGATAAGGAAGCTGACCAGAAGATCATGGTTTACGACCTGGGCGGCGGTACCTTCGACGTTTCCATCATCGAGATGGGCGACGGCGTTACCGAAGTTCTGGCCACCAACGGTGATACCCACCTGGGCGGCGATGACTTCGACCAGCGCATCATCGACTGGATGGCCGAGGACTTCAAGCGTGAGAACAACATCGACCTGCGCAGCGACAAGATGGCTGCCCAACGTCTGAAGGAAGCCGCTGAGAAGGCCAAGATCGAGCTGTCCAGCGCTACCTCCACCAACATCAACCTGCCCTTTATCACCGCTGACGCCAACGGCCCCAAGCATCTGGATATGACGCTGACCCGCGCCAAGTTCAATGAGCTGACCTCCGATCTGGTAGACCGTACCATGACCCCTGTCCGCAAGGCTCTGGCTGATGCCGGCCTGAAGGCTTCCGACCTGGCCAAGGTGCTGATGGTTGGCGGTTCCACCCGTATTCCCGCCGTCTATGACGCGGTCAAGAAAGAACTGGGCTGCGAGCCCTTCAAGGGCATCAACCCCGACGAATGCGTTGCTGTGGGCGCTGCCATTCAGGGCGGTGTTCTGCAGGGCGACGTGAAGGGCCTGCTGCTGCTGGACGTTACCCCGTTGAGCCTGGGCATCGAGACCCTGGGCGGTGTCTGCACCAAGATCATCGACCGCAACACCACCATCCCCACCAAGAAGAGCCAGATCTTCTCTACCGCTGCGGATAACCAGCCCAGCGTAGAAGTCAACGTCCTGCAGGGCGAGCGTGAGTTTGCCAAGGACAACAAGAGCCTGGGAACCTTCCACCTGGATGGCATCGCTCCGGCTCCCCGTGGTGTGCCGCAGATCGAAGTTACCTTCGACATTGACGCCAACGGCATTGTGCACGTAAGCGCCAAGGATCTGGGCACCGGCA
>NZ_JACJKP010000149.1 GCF_016901605.1 Gemmiger formicilis | reverse complement strand
GAGCCTCCGTCGGTGCCGGGGTTTCGGTCGGTACCGGAGTTGCCGTGATCTGGTCCACGGTTACGGTCTGTTCCGGCAGACCGCCTTCGGCGCCCTGGTTCAGATCGGATTCCGTCGCATTGCTGGAGCCTGCCACGTCGGTCAGACCGGCCAACAGTTTATCTGTACTGGCCACCAGCGCATCCGTCTGCGCCTGCATATCGGCAATCTGAGAATCCAGATCGGTACCGGAATCCTCTTCTTCCGATGCCTGGGCATTGTTGCGGTTGGCCGCACTGGCGGCACTTTGCTGGGCATAACGGTCCACGCTGGCACTCAGCAAACTGCTGACCGTGGGCATCGGCTGGTTTTTGCGCTGATACTGCAGCGCAGTGAGAAGCGGTTCTTCGGTGGCCGTGATGGATGCACCATCCAATGCCGCCGATTCCTCTTCTTCAATCAACCGCCCTGTGGCACAAAGCAGCACACCTTCCTCACTGGTGTGGCTGGTCACCGTCAGAAAATGGGAACGGTCTCCGATTTCCACATCGGTCTGCCACAGGCTGCGCGCCTGAATGCCCGCCACAAAAGAAAGATAATCGTAATAATTGGAAAGATCGGTGCTGCCGTACAGATCAAACGCGCCGTCCCCTTCCTCATTCGGGTCCAGATAATACACCGAGACGATTTTGAACCGATAGGTGCCGCTTTCCAGATACAAGGTAAAGCCGCTGTTGTCCTTGATGACCTCTTCCTGCGCGAGAGCGGAGAAAGTATCCCCGGTGGATTCCAGCACGGTGTTCCCAGGAGAATCCAGATCCAAAGAGCTGGCGGTGGCAAACCGAACAAGCTCGGTCTGTGTTCCATCCTCGTTGGTTTCCGGTTCTGTTCCGGCAGCATATACCAGCGTACCATCCATACCGGGCCATCCAAGATAACCGGTTACCCCCGGACGTTTTTCCAGTGCATTGTTCAGGTACGCTTCTGCTGTTTCATCGTAGGTGGTAGTGCCGTAGTTCTTGGCCGCCGGGCGGGTGCCCAGATCATGGCTGAAGAACCACCACAGGCCCACTGCACCGGCCAGAATCACCAAAACGATCAGCACCAGTACCATGGTAACGGTACGCTTGCGTCGGCGTTCCGTGCGTTCAATCATGGCCAGACTGCGGTTCCGGATGCTGGCAGCTTCCGAAGTTTCCGGACGTTCCCGCCGCTTGGAAGACGTCCCTCCTGCCTTGCGGCGCTCGGCCTTTGCCTGCGCTGCCGCCAGTTCCGCCTCGTCTTCTTCCGAGAAAAGGCGGGTAGCCGCCCGGGTGAAATCCTCCGCCGTGGAGGTACGCCCTGCCGCCGCATCCGCTTCGTCAGCAGCCTGCGCTGCGGCCAGGGCTTCGGGATCGATCTCTGCGGAGAAATCCGGAATTTCCTCATCCAGAATGGAAGGTGCCGGTGCCCGGTCTTCCTCGTGGTCATCGTAAAGAGATACCGTGCCGGTATCCAAGGCTGCGCCGCGGCGCCGCCGCGATGTGCTGGCCGCCTGCGGCCCCGCTGTTTCGATGTTCAGCGGATCGGTATTGGGTTGAGGCTGGGTGAGAAGATCTGTTTCAAACTGGATTGTTCCTACCGGCCCTGTGGCCGAAACATCGGGCGCAGCTCCTGCGCCGCGGTGAATTGCGGAAGTATGCAGGGTGCGCGTAGCGGAAACCGGCGTTTCCGGAGGCATCTCTGGTTCTGCCGTATCAAAATCCATCATCGGCTCAAAATCCGCCGTATGGTCTGCCTCCTGCGTGGCCGGTGTGCGGCGCCGCAAAGAGAAGCGGACCGTGTTGCCCCGTTCCCGTCCGGCTTCCGAAACGATCAGAAGCGGATGGTCTTTGCCGGGGCGGAAGGTAATGCAGGAGTCGGTCAGCCGCAGACCCTGCAGGCGGCGGCGCAGCAGGTCCAGAATCTGGTTGCCGATGGACGCATCGTTGAGGTCCGGCGGCAGCGCACAGGCAGCCGCCCCGTGCCGGTCGCAGATCAGCACAAAGGGGCACTGCCCTACCGTGGAAGGCATATAGGCAGCCGCAAAATCCGCCCCTGTAACCTGCAATGCCGAAAGTGCCCGCCCTGCGGCGGCCTGCACTACATCCCCGGGGAATTTTTTGAGCAGCTGTTCCGGCACTTTGATCTGACGCTGGTGCTGTGCGTGGGCATAGCTTTCGGTGCCAAAATCAAACACCGCCTCGCTGTGCTGCAGCGGCTGCAGCAGATCACCGAGAATCCGTCCCGTTGTTTCGTCCACCGCCACCAGCAGCTTCCGCTTTTGCAGCAGCAAGTCCAGCGTTGCCTGTGCCAGGCTTGTTTCTCCGGTGGCAAAAACATCATCGCCAAACTTGGCGTTGAGTTTTTGTACCCACTTATCACAATACTGCTCAGCCATCGCCCGGTTGGGTGCGCTGACCTGTACGCAGACGGCAAACTCGCCGTCCCGTTCCAGCAGGCGCAGACCCGGACAGCCGTCTGCCCGGGCTTGCCGCAGCACCGCCGATACCTCGGCGGAGGTGGGGCCAAAAACGCGCAAAATTTTCAATTGAGTGTTGACCATGATGTGCCTTTCTTTGCGTTGCTAAATATCAATCTGTGCAGAGGGAGTATTGGGGGTGACTGCCATACCGTCCGGCACCGGCAGTCCCAGCGCCATACGGCGCATCAGATCCAGCGCGTACAGCGCCGCGCGGGTACGGATGATACCCCGGTCATGGTAACCGCCCAGCGTCAGGCGCATGAGCCAGCCTGTATTGGTCCGGGTATCGGCCCCGGCCAGATAGACCGTGCCCACCGGTTTGCCCGGCAAGGCGCCGCCGGGACCCGCCAGACCGGTAATACCTACCGCCAGTTCCGCACCGGCAGCCCGGGCCGCCCCAAAGGCCATTGCCACCGCCACCGGGCCGGAAACTACGTTGTATTGTGCAATAAGGGCGGCATCCACCCCCAGCAGTTTTTGTTTGGCAGCTTCGGCGTAGGTAACAAAGCCGAAACCAAATACTTCACTGGACCCCGGCACATTGGTCAGCCGTTCAGCCACCATACCGCCGGTACAGCTTTCGGCCGTGGCAACATGCAGTCCTTTTTCCCGCAGGACCCGCACCACGGTATATTCCAGCGCGGGCACATCCACGTCATAGGCGGCATCGCCCAGAATGGCCCGGAATTTTTCCAGATATTCATTGCAGGCACGTTCCGCCGCCTCTGCCGTGGCTTCCCGCGCCGTTACACGGATCTCGCTTTCCCCCGTCTTGCAGTAAATGGCTGCGGTGGGGTTACTGCTCTCAAACAGCGGCGCCACCTTACTGGCAATGCTGCTTTCGCCGCCCAGCACCCGCAGTGTGCGGGAATGGATGGTGCAGTTCTGCCGCCGCTGCAAAGCGGGCCGGACCTGCTCGGTCCACATGGCTTTCATCTCCCGGGGGACACCGGGCATCAATACGGCGCAGTGCCCCTGGGAGTCTTCAAACCAGGCGCCGGGTGCCGTGCCGTGGTCGTTGATGACCTTGTGACCGTTGACGGGGACCATAGCCTGCTTACGGTTGTTGGAAGTTGGGGTGCGATTGGTGCGGGCAAAGAATGCCACGATCTTCTCCCACTCATCCTCATCAAAACGGAGCGTATCCCCGAAGGCTTCGGCCACCGTTTCTTTGGTGAGGTCATCCTCCGTAGGGCCAAGACCGCCGGAAAACACCAGCAGGTCACTGCGGGAACGCGCCTGATTGACCAGTTCCCGCAGCCGCTGGGGATTGTCCCCGATCACATGCTGATGCAGAACACTGATTCCCAGTTCTGCCAGTTCCCGGCTGAGGTACTGCGCATTGGTGTTGACAATGTCCCCCAGCAGCAGCTCCGTTCCCACGCAAATGATTTCTGCCGTCACAGCAAATCATCCTCTCCCATACGAATGGCGATTTTTTCCACCTGTTCCGCCGCTTCGGTTTCCAGTGCTGCCAGTTCCGGCATTGCTTCCTCGGCGGCCAGGATCTCGGCCAGGGTGGGATTGGTCTTGGGATGGGGCGGCGTAAAGATGGTGCAGCAATCCTCGTAAGGCTCAATGGAGGTTTCGAAGGTGCCGATCTTGCGGGAAATCGAGATGATCTCGGTTTTGTCCATACCGATGCAGGGGCGCAGAACCGGCAGATCCTGGGCTGCATCGGTGCAGGCCAGCGCCGCCATGGTCTGGCTGGCCACCTGGGCCAGGCTTTCGCCGGTGATCAGCGCCTGCAGTTCCAGTTTATCGGCCACCTGCTTGGCGATCCGCAGCATGCTGCGGCGCATCAGCACCGTGAACAGCACATCGGGGGCATGATCCCGGATGTATTCCTGCGGCTTGGTATAGGGCACCACAAACAGTGTGCAATTGCCGGTATACTCCACCAGTTCCTTGGCCAGTTTCTGGACCTTGAGCTTGGCCCGCAGGCTGGTGTAAGGCGGGCTGGCGAAATGAATATGATGCAATGCCAGACCGCGGCGCGCCATGCACCAGGCTGCCACGGGGCTGTCGATACCACCCGAGAGCAGGTTCAGCGCCCGGCCGCTGGTGCCTACCGGCAAACCGCCGGCGGCGTCCACCTTGGGGCCGTGCACATACGCAGCATGATCCCGGATTTCCACCATGATCTCCAGCTGCGGATGATGTACATCCACCCGCAGATGATGGTGCTTGCCCAGCAGATAAGCCCCCAGTTCCCGGCAGATTTCCGGGCTCTTCATCGGGTAGGATTTATCGGCGCGCTTGGCTTCCACCTTAAAGGTGCGCAGCCCGCGCAATGTCTGGCCCAGGTAGGCTTCGGCCGTTTCGCAGATGGCAGAGAAATCCTTGCTGCACTCCACCGCACGGCTCAGTTTGACAATGCCAAACACATGGGAAACGCGGCGAAACGCTTCTTCGATATCAAGGTCTTCCTCCATAGGTTCGATAAAAACCGTGCTCTGGGCCTGGTACACTTTAAACTTGCCCAGCGGTTCCAACCGCCAACGGATGATTTTGGCAAGGCGTGCTTCGAACTTGCCGCGATTCAGCCCTTTCAGGGTCATTTCGCCCTGATAGGCCAGAATAATTTCTTTCATAGGATCGCCTTTCCGTTGAAAATTCAGATATGCTGCAGACTCTTCAGACCGTTGGACAAACCGTCCAGCAGCGCGTCCACATCCTCGTCGGTGTTTTCTGCGCAGAAACTGACGCGCAGCGCCGTCTGGATAATCCGGTCATCGCAGCCCATTGCCTGCAGGGTATGGCTGGGTTCGCCCTTGTCGCAGGCACTGCCACCCGAAACCAGCACCCCGCGGGTGTTCAGATAATTGATAAAGGTCTGGCTGTTGATACATCCCGTGGAGAAGTTGACCACTTCCGGCACGGCATCTTCCGGCGAATTGATGATGATGCCGGGCATATTGGCAAGACCTTCCCGCAGGCGGTGGCTCAGCTTGGCAATATGCGCCTCCCGGGTCCGCATGGCCTGGTAACCCTTGGCGGCAGCCAGGCCCAGCCCCACGATATACGGCGTATTTTCAGTGCCGGGGCGCAGGCCGCGTTCCTGATGGCCGCCATGGTACGGCGGGCACAACGTCTGACGCTGGCTGTCCCGGATGAACAGCGCACCGATGCCTTTGGGGGCATGGATCTTATGGCCGGAAACGGCCAGCGTATCCACCCCGGCCCACTTTTGCAGGTCAATGGGGATTCGCAGCCATGCCTGCACCGCATCCACATGGAAATGGGTGCGGTTGTTGCGCGCCTTGATTCCCGCTGCCAGGGCCGCAATGTCCTGCACAACGCCGGTTTCGTTATTGACGGCCATGCAGGAAGCCAGCACTGTGTTTTTATCCACAGCCGCCAGGAATTTCTGCACGTCCAGATGTCCGTCGGCTTCCGGCAGGATCTCCACTACCTGAAAACCTTCGTTTTTCAGTGCACGAACCGCAAGCTGTACACTGGGGTGTTCGAATCCGGACACCACGATCTTGTTGCCCCAATGCCGCCGGGGCATGGCTGCGCCCCACACAGCCATATTGTTGCCTTCTGTACCGCAGCCGGTAAAGTACACTTCGTCACTGCGGCAATGCAGTGTTTTGGCAATCCTTGCACGGGCATTTTCGATGCCATCCTGGGCAGCCACCGCCGGGTCATACAGGCTGCTGGGATTGGCCCACAGTTCCACCAGCGCATCGTGGATGACCTCGGTAACGGCCGGGTCGATGCGGGTGGTCGCGGCATTATCCAGATAATGAAGCTGGGGGTCGGAAAGCATACTGATTCCTCACATTTTTGCACAAAATTATACAGGATAAATTATACACGCCCGCCGGGAGAAAAACAACAGGGCTCACAAAATTTTTTCCGGATTTTGGCACAGAAAAACTGCGGAACGCCCGGAAGCATTCCGCAGTAAAAAGAAACGTTTATTCGCCGAAATCTTCCGCAGCTTTTTTCATCATGCTGCGGATGGGCAGGTTGTAGGGGCAGCGCGTTTCGCAGGCACCGCACTCCACACAGGCGCTTGCCTTGACCGGAAGCGTTGCATACCGTTCACGGCCCCAGCCTTCCAGGCCGTAGCGGTTGAGATACCCCTGGAACAGGAACACGTTGGGAATGGAGATGCCCACCGTGCAGGGAGCGCAGTAGTTGCAGCGGCGGCAGAACTGGGTGCCCAGCATATCGCGCACCTTCTGGCAGGCGGCCTGCTCTTCCTCTGTCAGCGGCGCAATGTTTTCGGCGCCCTTCACATTGCCTTCCAGCTCCTCCGGGGCTGCCATGCCGGGGATGGCCACCGTCACAGACGGGTTGGATAGCACATACCGCAGCGCCAGACGGCCGTCTTCAATGGCACCGCCCGCAAGGGGTTTCATATCAATAAAGCCTTTGCCCGCTTTGGCACAGCGGTCGATCAGCTCTGCCCCCTGCTGTTCCACAATGTTATAAGGGAACATGATGGTTTCGATTTCCGGCACGGCAAGGGCCGCTTCAAACACAGCTGCCAGATGCGCCGTCAGACCGATATGCCCTACCACGCCTTTGGCTTTGGCCTCCAGCAGTGCTTCCATGGAACCGCCCGGGGCCAAAATCTTCTGCAGGTCTTCCATGCTGGGGTTATGGAACTGATACAGTTCAATGTGGTCGGTGCGCAGATTTTCCAGGCTCTTGGCCAGTTCCGCTTCCATCTCCGCCTTGGTCAATGCCCGGCATTTTGTCGCCAGAACAAAGGAATCCCGCAGGCCCAGTTCTTCCAGCGACTGCCCGATCCACGCTTCGCTGACCGTATAGGCACGTGCCGTGTCAATGTAGTTGATGCCCGCCTCATGGGCCGCCTTGAGCAGTTCCCGGGTACCGGGCTGGTCAATGCGCTGGATGGGAATACCCCCAAATCCCAAACGGGAAACCTTCAGGCCGGTCTGGCCCAGTTGTACATATTGCATTCTGTTCGCCTCGTTTTTTAGATTTATTGCCTTCCGATTTATTATAACAAATTCTTTGCGGATTTCCAGCCCCTTCTACCTTTTAATTGACAAAAGCGACCCGGTGCGCTACCATTACGTATATATTATCAGTATACAGGCCGACATAAGAGGGGGAAACTACCATGAAATACGGGTTTATTGGCTGCGGTAACATGGGCGGTGCCGTCGCACGGGCCGTCTGCAAAGGTGCCGGTGCCGGCGATGTTCTGCTGGCCAACCGCACCCCTGCCAAAGCACAGGCTTTGGCGGAAGAACTTGGCTGCGCCTGCGGCACCAACGAACAGGTAGCCAGTATCTGTGATTTTATCTTTTTGGGC
>NZ_JACJKP010000148.1 GCF_016901605.1 Gemmiger formicilis | reverse complement strand
CATTGGCAGCGAGGGGCAGGGCCTGCGGGACGAAACGGTGGAAGCCTGCGATGCCGCGGTGCGCATCCCCATGACCGACCGTGTGGAAAGCCTGAACGCCGGTGTGGCGGGCAGTGTGCTGCTGTGGCATTTCCGCGGGGTGGAATGATGGACAAAACCCTTGCCTGGCTCTGGTTGGCCGATGCCGTAGGTTCCGGCTGCCAGTATGCCCGGGAACTGCTGGACCTCTGGCCTGATCCGGAGGAACTCTACGAAGCGCTGCGCAGCGGCACCCAGGCACCGCCTTTTTGCCTGAGTGAAGGTGCCGCCGCCCAGCTGCTGGATACCACCCCTTTTGACTATGAAGAGCGGTTGGACCACTGCCGGCTCACGGGGGTGGAAATTCTGACTCCCGACGACGCAGCTTACCCGGCCCGCCTACGGGAACTGCCCGATCTGCCGCTGGTGCTCTATGTCACCGGCGAGAAAGCCTGCCTCAACGGCGGGCGCTATGTGGGCATGGTGGGAACCCGCCGCCCCGGTGTATACGGACGGCAGGCCGCCTTTGAAATCTCCCTTGCGCTGGCACAGCAGGGAATCACCATCGTCAGCGGCCTGGCAGACGGCCTGGACAGTGAAGGCCACCGGGCTGCCGTGCAGGCAGGTACGCCCACTGTGGCGTTTCTGGGCACGGCCATCGACAAAACCTACCCGGCGGCCAACGGACCGCTGCGCCGCCAGATCGAGGAAGGCGGCGGGGCTGTCTGCAGTGAATATCCGCCCGGCTACCCGGGCAAAACAAAGGGAACCTTTCTGGCCCGCAACCGGCTGATTGCCGCCCAGGCACAGGTGCTCTGCGTGGCCGAAGCCCGGCTGCGCAGCGGTACCCTGAACACGGTGGGGCATGCGGAGCGCTACGGCCGCCCGGTGCTGGCGGTGCCGGGCAGCATCTACAGTGCCCTGAGCCAGGGCACCAACGAACTGCTGCGCACCCATCGGGCCGGTGTGCTCTGCCGGGCATCCAATGTAATGGAACTGCTGGGGGAAGAACCCCCGCAGCCCGCCGAGGAAGCGGCCGAATTTTCGCCGCAGGCGGTAAGCGACGATGCCCGGGCGGTTTACGCCAGCCTGGGCCCCACAGCCCAGGGCATCGACGCCCTGTGTGCCGCCACCGGCCTGCCCGCAGGGCGGGTGCTGGCGGCCTGTACCGAGCTGGAACTGTACGGCGGCGCCCAGGCGCTGCCGGGGCGGCGGTACATCGCTTTATAAAGGAAATCAGGAGGAGACTATGGCAAAACTGGTCATTGTGGAATCGCCCGCCAAGGCAAAAACCATTGGCAAATATCTGGGGCGAAACTATAAAGTCACCGCCAGCATGGGGCATGTGCGCGACCTGCCGGCGAGCCAGCTTGGCATTGACGTGGAAAACGGCTATGCGCCTAAATATATCACCATCAAGGGCAAGCAGAAACTGGTCAAGGAGCTGAAAGCAGAAGCCAAAAAGTGCGACGGCGTTTTGCTGGCAACTGACCCGGACCGGGAAGGAGAAGCCATCAGCTGGCACCTGGCCAACATTCTGGGGCTGGACCCCGCTGCGCCCAACCGGGTGACCTTTGACGAGATCACCAAAAAGGGCGTCAAGGAAGGTATGGCCCATCCCCGGGCCATCAATATGGACCTGTTCAATGCCCAGCAGGCCCGGCGGGAACTGGACCGTCTGGTGGGTTACAAACTCAGCCCGTTTTTGTGGCGCAAGGTGCGCCGGGGGCTTTCCGCCGGCCGTGTGCAGAGCGTGGCGGTGCGGCTGATCCGTGACCGGGAGATCGAGATCGAAAACTTCAAGCCCGACGAATACTGGAACATCGACGCGACACTGCATCCCCAGGGCAGCCGCAGCAACTTTGTGGCGCGGCTTACCGCCGGGGCCGACAGCAAAAAACTCACCGTCACCAACAAGGAACAGGCGGACGCCATTGTGGCATCCCTGGACGGCAAGGAGTATGTGATCTCCAAGCTGGAAAAAGGCAAGCGCCGCCGTCAGCCCGCGCCGCCCTTCATTACCTCCACGCTGCAGCAGGATGCCAGCCGCGCCTGCGGTTTCTCGGCTACCCGCACCATGCGGGCCGCCCAGACTCTGTATGAAGGCGTGGACATTGCCGGGCACGGCACCGTAGGTCTGATCACCTATATGCGTACCGACAGCCTGCGTATTGCCGACGAAGCCGCCGCCGCTGCCAAGCAGTTCATTGCGGGCCGCTGGGGCGATAACTATGTCTGCAAGACCCAGCGCAAGTGGAAGTCCCGTTCCGCCACCGCGGCCCAGGATGCCCACGAAGCCATCCGCCCCTCCATGCCGGAACTGACCCCCGACGAGGTGGAACAGAGCATCAGCGGCGATACCGCCAAGCTCTACCGCCTGATCTGGAGCCGGTTCATGGCCAGCCAGATGGCGGACTGTGTACAGGATACCGTGTCGGTCAGCATTACGGCGGGGGATTACCTCTTCCGCGCTTCGGGCTTCCGGGTATCCTTTGACGGTTTTACCGCGCTGTACGAAGAATCCACCGACGACAAGCAGAAGAAAGAAACCGCCCTGCCCGAACTGGAACAGGGCCAGGTTTTGCAGCTGAAATCCCTGACGGCGGACCAGAAATTCACCCAGCCGCCGCCGCTGTATACCGAAGCTACGCTGATTCACGCCCTGGAGGAAAACGGCATCGGCCGTCCTTCCACCTATGCGCCCATCATCACCACCATCGTGGACCGCGGCTATGTGGAAAAGGACCAGAAAAAGCTCAAGACAACGCCTCTGGGCCAGGCGGTGAACCAGGTGATGATGGAGCAGTTCCCCGAGATCGTGGACGTGAAATTCAGTGCCGATATGGAGAAAAAGCTGGACGTGGTGGAAGCCGGCAAGGCCGACTGGGTCCAGACGGTGGATGAATTTTACCAGGGCTTTGCCAAGAGCCTGGACAATGCCGAAAAGAACATGGAAGGCAAGCGGGTCAAGGTGGAGGACATCCCCACCGACGAGATCTGCGAAAAATGCGGCCGTCCCATGGTCATCAAGTCGGGCCGGTACGGTAAGTTCGTGGCCTGTTCCGGCTTCCCGGAATGCCGCAACGCCCACCCGCTGGTCAAGGATACAGGCGGCATCTGCCCCTTGTGCGGCGGCCACATGCTGGTGCGCAAAAGCGCCAAGGGCCGCATCTATTACGGCTGCAGCAACTATCCCAAGTGCAACTTTATGACCTGGGATGAGCCGGTGGCTGAAAAATGCCCCCAGTGCGGCAACACCCTGTTCAAGAAAAAGGGCCAGCTGTACTGCGCCAAAGAGGGCTGCGAATTTACCAAACCGGTGGAAAAGAAATAAGCTGCGCAGGGTAGCTGTACTCTGCCGGCTGTACGTGGAGGAACTATGCAATGTAAGATCATTGGGGCCGGTCTGGCCGGGTGCGAAGCCGCACTGTGGCTGGCCGACGCCGGGGTGCAGGTGGACCTGTATGAGCAGAAGCCCGGTAAGTTTTCCCCCGCCCATAAAAGCCAGGGCTTTGCGGAGCTGATCTGCTCCAACTCCCTCAAGGCCGAACGCCCGGACTCGGCTTCCGGCCTGCTCAAACTGGAAATGCGCGCCATGGGCAGCCACCTGCTGCCTGCCGCCGAGACTGCCCGTGTGGCCGCCGGCGGTGCTTTGGCGGTGGACCGGGACGTGTTCTCGGCAGCCGTCACCGCAGAGGTGGAGCGCCACCCCAACATCACCATTCACCGGGAGGAAGTCACAGCCCTGGATGAAAGTGCCCCGGTACTGGTGGCGTCCGGTCCTTTGACCGAAGGGGCTTTGGCCGAGGCCATCGCCGCCCTGACGGGGGATCATCGCCTGAGTTTTTATGATGCAGTGGCGCCCATTGTCACGGCGGAAAGTCTGGATTACGAAAAGGTGTTTGCCGCTTCCCGCTATGGCCGCGGCGAAGCCGATTACTTAAACTGTCCCTTTAATAAGGAGGAGTACGAGGCCTTCCATACGGCGCTCATCGGCGCCGAACGGGCCCCGCTCCACGATTTTGACGGGGATTTGACCGTGTACGAGGGCTGTATGCCCATCGAGGTCATGGCGGCCCGCGGTGCCGATACCATCCGGTTCGGCCCCCTGCGCCCGGTGGGGCTGCGGGACCCCCGCACCGGCCACCGTCCCTGGGCCAATGTCCAGCTGCGGGCCGAGAACACCGCCCGCACCCTCTATAATCTGGTGGGTTTCCAGACCAACCTGAAATGGGGCGAGCAGAAGCGGGTCTTCTCGATGATTCCCGGCCTGGAACACGCCGAGTTCGTGCGCTACGGCGTCATGCATCGCAACACCTTCCTGGAAAGCCCCAGGGTACTGACCACCAAACAATACCTGAAAGAACACCCCAACGTCTTTTTTGCCGGGCAGATCACCGGCTTTGAAGGCTATATGGCAAGCGCAGCCAGCGGCCTGTTGGCAGCGCGGCAGATTCTGGCACGGCTGCAGGGCCGTGAATTGCCGCCGCCCCCGCCTCAGACCATGTGCGGCGCGCTGCTGCAATATATCACCACCCCCAACAAGGACTTCCAGCCGATGGGCGCGAATATGGGCATTTTGCCCCGCACGCCGGACATCGATGCCATCCGCGATAAGCGGGAGCGCTATGCCGCCCTTTCCGAGACGGCGCAACAGGCCATGCAAGCATGGGTACAGGAGGATGTATAATGAAAATTCTGATTGACGCCATGGGCGGCGACAACGCCCCGCTGTGCGTATTGCAGGGCGCGGCCCAGGCCGCGGCTGAATTCGGCGACGGTATGACGCTGGCGCTGCTGGGGGACGAGCAGGCCCTGAAAGACTGCGCCGCCCAGAACAAGATCGACCTGACCCCCTTCGAGATCATTCCCTGCTCCGAAGTGGTGGACATGCACGATGACCCTGTCAAGGCCGCCCGCCACAAGACTGATTCCAGCATGATCAAAGGTCTGACCATGCTCAAAAACGGCGAGGGCGACGCCTTTGTTTCTGCCGGTTCCACCGGCGCGCTGCACGTGGGCACCAGCCTGATCGTGCGCACCCTCAAGGGCATCAAGCGCCCGGCTCTGGCTACCCCCATGCCCGGCGCCAAGCAGAACTTCCTGCTGCTGGACTGCGGTGCCAACGCCGAGTGCCGCCCCGATATGCTCAACGCCTTCGGTACCATGGGCAGCGTCTATGCCGAAAAAGTCATGGGCCGCAAGGACCCCAAGGTGGCGCTGGTCAACAACGGTGCCGAGGATACCAAGGGCACCCCCACCTACCGGGAAGCTCACCAGCTGCTCAAGGCCAACCCCTGCATCCATTTTGCAGGCAACATCGAGCCCCGCTACATCATGGACGGTGACGTGGACGTGGTGGTCTGCGACGGTTTTGTGGGCAACGTGGTGCTCAAACTCACCGAGGGTGTGGCCAAGACGCTGCTGGGTATGCTCAAGCAGGTCTTTTTGAAGAATATCATCACCAAGCTCAGCTATCTGGGCATCAAAGGCGGCCTGTCCGAAATCAAACGGATGATGGACTCTGAGGAAGTGGGCGGCGCACCGCTGCTGGGTGCTGCCAAGCCCGTCATCAAGGCCCATGGTTCCAGCAAGGCCAAGGGCATCAAGAATGCCATCCGTCAGGCCAAGATCTGCGTGGCCAACGATTTGTGCGGCACTATGCAGACTGCGCTTTCTGCCCTGGACACCAAACCCCAGGCGTGACCCTGCCGCTGTAAGAAAGGAAGAACCCACCGTGCCTACCCATAAACCCGAAGAATTGCAGCAGGTTTTGCATTACCAGTTCAAGAATCCTGCCCTGCTGCGCATTGCCCTGACCCATACCAGCTATGCCAACGAAAGCAAAGTCCCCACCACCCACAATGAGCGGCTGGAATTTCTGGGGGACAGCGTGCTGTCGGTGGTGGCGGCGGATTACCTGTTCCACCAGTCCGACCGGCCCGAGGGTGAACTGACCCGGATGCGCGCCAGCCTTGTGAGCGAGGACGCTCTTTTCCAGTTTGCCAGCGAGATCCACCTGGGCGATTATCTGCGCCTGGGTCACGGCGAGGACCTGGGCGGCGGCCGTAACCGCCCCAGCGTGGTATCCGACGCTTTCGAAGCTGTCATCGCCGCGCTGTATCTGGACGGCGGGCTGGAAGTGGCCCGCAATTTCATCCTGCCCTTCTTGAGCGAGGGCAAGACTGCCGAAGAAGACTACAAGACCCGCCTGCAGGAAGTGGTGCAGCAGAATCCCAATGCCCGCCTGCGCTATGAGGTGGAAAGCGAGACCGGCCCCGACCATGCCAAGCAGTTCACCGTTGCGGTTTACTGCGACGAGGAGCGCCTGGCCGAGGGTGTGGGCCGCAGCAAAAAGGCGGCGGAACAGCATGCCGCCAAGCAGGCGCTGCGCCGTCTGCAGACCAAACGCTAAGGAGACCCTATGCGCCTGAAAGAACTGGAAATCCAGGGCTTTAAGTCCTTTCCCGACCGTACCAAGATCACCATCGGCAACGGTATTACCGGTGTTGTAGGCCCCAACGGTTCGGGCAAATCCAATATCTCGGACTCTATTCGCTGGGTACTGGGCGAGACCAGCTCCAAGCAGCTGCGCGGTTCCGGCAAGATGGAGGACGTTATCTTCGGCGGTACCCAGACCCGCGGCGCCATGGGCTATGCCTCGGTGGCACTGACCATCGACAACAGCGACCACGGTCTGGACATGGACGCCGAGGAAGTGACCATCGGCCGCCGGTACTACCGCAGCGGCGAAAGTGAATATTCCATCAACGGCCAGAACGTCCGCCTGAAGGACGTCTACGAACTGCTGTTGGACACCGGTCTCGGCCGGGACGGTTACGCCATTGTAGGCCAGGGCCGTATTGCCGAGATCGTGGGCGCCAAGTCCGGCGAACGGCGGGAAATTTTCGAGGAAGCTTCCGGTATTGCCAAATACCGCTACCGCAAGAACGAAGCCGAGCGTCGGCTGGCTGCCGCCGAAGGCAACCTGGAACGCCTGCGGGACATCCTGGGCGAACTGGAAAAGCGGGTTGGCCCCCTGAAACGGGACAGCGAGAAAGCCCAGCAGTTCCTGGAACTGTCGGCTTCCCGCAAAAGCCTGGAAGTGACTCTCTGGGTGGATGCCATCCGCCGCGCCAACGAATCTTTGCGGGACCAGCAGCGCAAGTATGAGGCCGCCCAGGCCGACTACGAGCGTTTGAGCCGCCAGCTGGACGAGTTCGACGCCAAGAACAATGCCTTGCGGGAACAGGCCCAGGGCTATATGCTTCAGGTGGAGCAGGCCAACGCCGATATCCGCGCCATTACCGAGGAAAACGCCGGCAGCGAGAGCCAGGTGGCCGTTCTGAAAAACGAGAGCGAACACAGCCGGTTCCGCATCGATGAAGCTACCTCGGAACTGGAACGGGCAGGGCAGGGTCGCCAGAGCATCGAGCGGGAAGCGGAAGAACACCGTGCCGCTATCGAGAAGCTGCAGACCGGTCTGGCCCAGCTGGATGCCCGCATTGCCGAACTGCGGGAAAACCTGCGGACTCTGGAAGAAAAAGCCGCTGCCAGCGGCCAGCGCCGTGATATCATCGACGCCGCCATGGCACGGCTGCAGGATACCGCCACCAGCGCCAAAGTGCGCATTGCCGCGGCCCAGACGGCTGCCGAAGCTGCCGCAGCCCGGCGGGCGGAAGCCCAGCGCCAGGCCGAGGAAACCCAGGCCAACGCAGACAACGCCGAAGCGGAGAAAGCCCGGGCCACCCGTCGCTTGCAGGAAGCCGAGGAGGCTGTTACCCGCAATGACA
>NZ_JACJKP010000147.1 GCF_016901605.1 Gemmiger formicilis | reverse complement strand
GTATTTCGGTCCCGCAAGGGGCTTTTTTATTTCTTGCGCCGGTGAGAAACAAACAGCGCGCAACTCATGATCAGGAAGAAGATGGCAATGGCTGCCACGATCAGCAGGACCAGCTCAAAGATCTTTACATTGAAGCTGCTTTGCAGGGTGTGGGTGGCATCTTCCAGCACTGCGCTGGTGCTGGAGGAGGAAGAACTGCCGGAGGAATCGCTCTCGGTGGCGTTCAGTGCCTCGGAGGCTGCCTCGGTATCACCCAGGGCCGTCAGGGCATCGGCCAGCGCCTGGCCGCCCATGGCCACCAGCCGGTCGTTGGTTTCGCTCTTGACTTTTTCGCCGTTCACCGCGCCGGACAGGTATTCCGCCAGCAGGTCGGTGGCGCCCCGCACCGCGGGGGCGTAGTTTTCGTCCAGCGACCAGCCGGAGGGAGTCCACATGCCGTTCATATAGAACAGCAGCTGCATGCCGGAGTCGGAAAGCAGGCAGTCATACACGGTATCCGCAAAGTCACTGGAGGAGGTATCCACCGTGCCGAAGCTCAGCGAAATGAACTGGTAGGCACGGTCATACTCGGTCAGGCCGTCGTAGTAGCTGCGCAGGGCGTCCGCAATGTCGGTGTCCTTGGTCAGCTGGGAGCCTACCACCACCGAGTCCAGATCGGCCCGCAGGTCCTGGTCGCCGAATTTGCTCACCGAACCGTCGTCGTCTATATTAAAGGTATCGCGCATGGCATCGGCGTAGCCGGCGGCATCGCTGGCCTGGCCGTAATATGCCTGGGCCAGTTCCATACAGTCGCCGCCCCAGCTGCCGGTGATGGGCAGCCCGTTATACACCAGGTTCATGGACGCCAGCAGATGCCCGAAATCGATTTTCTCGCCGTTGGGCAGTGTGACGGTAGTCATCCCCTGCAGGGAGGAAAGTTCGGCGTCCTGTTCCGCTACGTAGGCGTCGAACTCGGTATCGCGGCCGCCGGCGGTCAGCTGCCACATGGAGGTGTTGTAACTTCCGGTACGGGTGTAGGAAAGGGTCAGCAGAATGGGGTCGCCGTCATGCTCGGCAGCGTATTCGGTGGCCAGGTCCTGCAGCCGGCCCAGTTTGTCCAGCGTGGTATCATAGTCCTCGGCCGCGGCGCGCGGGGCGGCCCAGAACAACAGGGCCAGTACAATCCCCAGCATCCAGATCAGCCGGGACAGTCGAAACGAGTGGGATCGCGTGGTCAAGCACCTCCATGTGGTTGTTTCCGATTTGTAACCTTCATAGTATACCACAAACCTACGTGGTTTGTCACGAAGTTTTTGTGAAAAAATCAACCGGGGAGCGCCTCTTTACTTGCGCGCCCCCGTGCCGTATAATGGGCCTAGTAACCAAACGGAGGAACACAAACCTATGACGATGGCCAAAAAACACAAGGGCTGGCTGTGGGTGCTGGCCCTGTTTGCGGTGTGCACCGTGGTGTACGGGCTGTTGAGCAGCTATCCCCGGGAACTGGCGGTGTACAGTGACGAGGTGCGCTACCTGGACATTGCCCGCAGCCTGTGGCAGGGCCGCGGCCTGCGGGTGCGCAACATGCCCAGCGATTACCAGAAGATCCTGTACCCGTTGTGCATCCTGCCCGCCCTGGCACTGAAAACCACCGCCGCCCAGATCACGGCCATCGGCTGGCTGGGTGCCGCCTGGGCGTCCAGCGCGGTGTTCCCGGCATACGCCCTCTGCCGTGCCACCGGCCAGACCCGCCGCCGCACGGTGTTTCTGGTGGGCATTACGGCGATGCTGCCCACCATGGCCGCCTGCGCTACCTTTATGAGCGAAACGGTGTTCCTGCCCCTCTCCCTGTGGCAGATCTACTTTTTGTGGCGGGCCATGGCAGCGCCCACGGCCCGGAACCGCGCCGTCTGGTGCGCGCTGGCCGGGGTCTGGTGCTATCTGCTCTATCTTAATAAGGAAGTGGCCCTGTATTATCTCATTGCCTGGGTGCTGCTGCGGGCCTGGGTGGTCTGGCACGACCGCACGGCCTGGAAAGGGGAACTGGCCGGAGTGGCCGCCTTGCTGGGCACCTTTGCGGCCTGCTTCCTGCTGGCCAAAGCCACCCTGTTTGCGGGGCTGGGCAATTCCTACAACCAGACCGGCTGGATCACCGCCGAACAGTGGGCGTTTTTGCCCTTTGCGGTGGTCTGTGACCTGCTGTTCACCGTGCTGGCCTTCGGGGTGTTCCCGGTATTGCTGCCCCTGTGCGGGCTGCAGCGCCCCCGCCCCGGCACCGACCCCCGCCGCACCCAGCTGCCCCTGCTGGTGCTGCTGGCGCTGGGCATCGGGGTGGGCGTGGTGGCCTGGAGCATCACCGTGCGGGAGGACCTGGGGTCCGATTCCCCGCGGCAGCACATGCGCTACCTGGAACCGCTGCTGATCCCGCTGCTGCTGACGGCCATGGATGCCCTGGATCACCTGACCCCGGTGCGCCGCCGTCTGCTGGCGGGCCTGACCGCGGTGTGGGGCGTGGGCTTTCTGGTCCTTTGCCGGGACATCGGCCCCGGCGCCGGGGACAACACCTTTTTGCAGTGGTTTGACTTTGTGGCCGACCGGCTGGACCGGCTGCCGGTGCTGAGCTTTGCGGGCTGGCTGCTGGTATGGCGGGTGGTCATTGTGGCGGGCGCGGCGCTGCTGGGGCTGGCCCTGGTACGGCGCAAGGCCCGGCGGGGGCTGGCGGCTGCGGCGCTGGCGCTCTGCGTGGTTTGCTACGCCGGGGAATGGCGGATCAACCGCTGGGCCTACGGCATCGACACCAGCACCATGCAGGCGGCCAGCGACCTGAACGACAGCCTGAAAACCCTGGAAGGCACCGTGCTGTTCCTGCCCAACGGGGTGCGCCAGCGGGACAGCCAGCTGATGGACACCTATCTGGACCGGGACGTTTACCTTTGCGAGTACGAAACGCTGGCGGCCTGGGGCCTGCTGGAGGACGGCGTGCTGGACCTGGAAACCGAAGCCCCCGGCCCCGAATACCCCGGGCGCCCCTATGAGGACCTGACGCAGGCCGACTGGATCCTGGTGGCCGACGGAGTGCCGCTGGACACCACCGGGCTGGAACCCACGGACATTGCCTGCCCGGCGGGCTATACCCTGTGGAAGAACCCCCACCCCACCCGGGTGGCTTTTGCGGGGTAAGGAACGGCCCGTTGCAAAAAGCTGCAAAAAACCTGCAAAGAATTGCCGCGGCTTCGTGCTTTACAAGGCCGCGCAAATCGGTTACAATAAAAAGACAACTAACAAAATAACAAGGAGAAGGAGAGATCGCTTTGTTCACTATCATCAAACGGCGGGAACTGAACCCCACCGTCACCGAACTGTGGATTCATGCGCCGCTCATCGCCAAAAAGGCGAAGGCCGGCCAGTTCATTATTGTGCGTGCCAAAGAAGATTCCGAACGCATCCCCCTGACCATCGCGGGCTTTGACCCCGAGGCCGGGACGGTTTCCATCATCTTCCAGGTGGTGGGCGCCGGCACCATGGAACTGAATACCCTGAAAGAGGGCGAGGCCGTTCATGACTTTGTGGGCCCCCTGGGCAAAGCCACCGAGATCGAAGGCCTGAAGAACGTCTGCGTGGTAGGCGGCGGCGTAGGCTGCGCCATCGCCCTGCCTGTGGCCCAGGCCCTGCACGCCCAGGGCACCAAGGTCACCGGCATTGTGGGCTTCCGCAACAAGGACCTGGTCATTCTGGAAGAGGAGTTCCGCGCCTGCTGTGATGAGTTCATCATCATGACCGACGACGGTTCCTACGGCGAGAAGGGCGTTGTGACCGCCCCGCTGGAGCAGAAGATCGTGGAAGGCGCCAACTTCGACGAAGTGATCGCCATCGGCCCGCTGATCATGATGAAATTCGTGGTCAAGACCACCAAGCCCCACAACGTCAAGACTGTGGTTTCCATGAACCCCATCATGGTGGACGGCACCGGTATGTGCGGCGGCTGCCGTCTGACCGTAGGCGGCAAGACCAAGTTCGCCTGCGTGGATGGCCCCGATTTTGACGGGTTTGAGGTGGACTTTGACGAAGCCATGCATCGCGGCACCATGTATAAGCCCTTTGAGGCCCATGCCCGGGATGCCCAGTGCAATCTGCTGAAACAGGAGGTGCAGTGATCATGCCCAACATGGACCCGAAAAAATGCCCCATGCCCAGCCAGGAACCCAATGTGCGCAACAAGAACTTCCAGGAAGTGGCCCTGGGCTACACCGCCGAAATGGCCGTGAACGAGGCACAGCGCTGCCTGCAGTGCAAGAACCACCCCTGCCGCTCCGGCTGCCCGGTGGATATTGATATTCCCGGCTTCATCGCCCACGTTGCCAAGGGCGAATTTGAGGGAGCCTACAAGGTCATTGCCAAATCCAGCGCGCTGCCCGCCGTCTGCGGCCGCGTCTGCCCCCAGGAAAACCAGTGCGAGGGCAAATGTGTCCGCGGCATCAAGGGCGAGCCGGTGGGCATTGGCCGTCTGGAGCGTTTTGTGGCGGACTGGTACCGTGAAAACGTACATACCAAGCCCGAAATGCCCACCCCCAACGGTCACAAGGTAGCGGTCATCGGCGCCGGTCCTTCCGGTTTGACGGTGGCGGGCGACCTGGCCAAGATGGGCTACAAAGTCACCGTCTACGAGGCCCTGCATGTGGCCGGCGGCGTGCTGATGTACGGCATCCCCGAGTTCCGTCTGCCCAAGGACATCGTCCAGCATGAGGTGGAAGGCCTGAAGGAACTGGGTGTGGACATCGAGTGCAACATGGTCATCGGCAAGGTGCTGACCATCGACGAACTGATGAACGATTACGGCTTCGAGGCCGTGTATGTGGCCTCCGGCGCGGGTCTGCCCCGGTTTATGGGTATCCCCGGCGAGAGCCTGAACGGCGTCTACTCCGCCAACGAGTACCTGACCCGTGTGAACCTGATGAAGGCTTACAAGGAAGATTCCCACACGCCCATCATGAAGTCCAAGGCTGTGGCCGTGGTGGGCGGCGGCAACGTGGCTATGGACGCGGCCCGCTGCGCCAAGCGCCTGGGCGCCGAGACCGTCTACATCGTCTACCGCCGCGGCATGGCCGAACTGCCTGCCCGTAAGGAAGAGGTGGAGCACGCCGAGGAGGAAGGCATCATCTTCAAGACGCTGACCAACCCCGTGGAAGTGCTGGGCGACGAGAACGGCTGGGTAAAGGGCATGACCTGCGTGGAGATGGAACTGGGCGAACCCGATGAGTCCGGCCGCCGCCGTCCCATCGTGAAGGAAGGCAGCGAGTTCACCCTGGAAGTGGATACCATGATCATGGCCCTGGGCACCAGCCCCAACCCGCTGATCCGTTCCACCACCCCGGGCCTGGACGCCGACCGTCACGGCTGCCTGATCACCAACGGCCCCGACGGCCTGACCAGCCGGCCCTTCGTTTACGCCGGCGGCGACGCCGTCACCGGTGCGGCCACCGTCATTCTGGCCATGGGCGCCGGCAAGGAAGCCGCCAAGGCCATCGACAAGGCCATCAAAGAAAAGGAACAGTAAAAACTGCTTGGGATATCCCGCGCCCGCCGGCGCGGGATTTTCCTGTTTTTTCGCCGGGGCGGCGCATGTCCGCCGACGCAAAAGGTGTTTGGAATTACGCCCCGCGGGAGGGGGCTTGCATGTATCATCCGTTTTTTCAGTTTTTTCTGCCCCGGGTGGGGCAGGCGGCGCTGGCCGGGCTGCTGTACTGGAACTTCCTGCAGCTGCCGCCGCTGGCCTGGCTGAGCCCCTGGCCGCTGCTGTACTACGGGCTGCCGCTGTTGCTGGTGGCCCTGCTGGGGTGGCTGGCCCGGGACCCGCTGGGGCTGGGCATTGTGCTGGTGGGCTACCTTACGGCGTTTTATTGCGTGGGCAACCTCATCGGCCTTGCCACCCGGGTACTGGGGGAACCGTTCCGGTCGGTGTGGCAGGTCCTTTGGCTGGAAGGGCTGACTCCCTGGCTGCTCACTGCCCTGGTGTGGTGGTGGGGCCGCCGCAGGGCCATGCACCTTTGCACCACCCGCTACCGGCTGACCACCCCCAAACCGCTGCCCGGCGGAAGGCTGACCATTGTGCAGGTCAGCGACCTGCACCCCCGGGCAGGTACGGCCATGGAGCGGGGGCGTATTCCCGAACTGCGGCAAAAGATCCAGGCGTGCCGCCCCGACCTGCTGGTGTTTACCGGGGATATCTTTGACGAATATACCGAGCGGGAGGAATTTGCCGCCTTCTGCGCGCTGTTCGGGGAACTGGAAGCGCCCCTGGGCAAATACTATGTGCTGGGCAACCACGATCTGTTCCACCACTGGCGGGAACCCAGCTTTGACCGGGCCGCGCTGGAAACCGCCCTGGCGAAAGCGAGGGTGCGCCTTTTGGAAGATACCGCCGTGCTGACCGGGCCTGTGCGGGTCGTGGGCCGCAAGGACTACCTGTATACCGGCGGGCGCCGGTGTACGGCGGCGGAACTGCTGCCCGGCGGGCCGGATGAACACTACACCCTCTGGCTGGACCATGAACCCCGGGACCTGAAAAACGCGGCGGCCGCCGGTGCGGACCTGATTTTGAGCGGCCACACCCACGGCGGGCAGGTATGGCCCGCCGGTGCGGTGGGGATGGCCGCCCGCAACGAGCGCAACTACGGCCAAAAGCGGGTAAGTGACCGCTGTACGGCCATCGTAAGCGGCGGCACCGGTACCTGGGGCTATCGGCTGCGCACCCAGGGCCACACCGAGATCGTCTGCGTGACGGTGGAACAGCGTGCCGAAACATGACACAGAAAATCGCGGCGAGGATGAGGACGCCGCGGTTTTTTGGTATAACC
Organism: Gemmiger formicilis; assembly: GCF_016901605.1. Taxonomy (GTDB): domain Bacteria; phylum Bacillota; class Clostridia; order Oscillospirales; family Ruminococcaceae; genus Gemmiger; species Gemmiger formicilis_B. Next base: position 1,030 of record NZ_JACJKP010000147.1, on the reverse strand, counting down.
AGCAGGACTGCAAGCCATACTTTGTGCAATTGAGCAAGGCGGTGCCTTAAAGCCCGCCCCGCAGGGAACCCGTGCCGAGGGGGACGGGCTTTTGGGGACGGCGCCCCGCAGCAGGACGTGGAAGGTTTGGAAAACACGGGGAGAAAATGATGGGAAAGGGAGAGATGTGTATGAGCATACAAGGCTATCGTGACTGGATGACAGCCCGTGAATACAGCACCGGGACCATTGAAAAATATATCCGTGATTTGAACCGCTTTTTCCGGGAGACAGGCGCCCCGAAGAAGCCCGACAAACAGACGGTGGCGGCCTGGCGGGACAGCCTGGTGGCACGGGGCTATGCGGCGTCCAGTGTCAATGCCATGCTGGCGGCCGTGAACGGCTACCAGGAATTTTGCGAAAACCCCGGGGGCAAGGCCAAACCCCTGAAGTGCCAGCGCCGCATCTTTTGTGATGCGGGGCGGGAACTGGACCGCGGCGAATATTTCCGCCTGCTGGAAACCGCCCGCCTGACCGGCCGCAAACGGACCCTGCTGGTATTGCAGACCCTTTGCGCTACCGGCATCCGGGTATCGGAACTGGTTTATATTACGGTGGAGGCGGTACAGCGCCGCCGTGCGGCCATCCGCTGCAAGGGCAAATGCCGGGAGATCCTGCTTCCCGGCCAGCTGTGCAACCGGCTGGAACGCTGGTGCCGGCGCCAGCATATCCGCCAGGGACCGGTTTTTGTGACCCGGACGGGCCGTCCCCTGGACCGGATCACGGTCTGGAAAGAAATGAAGGCCCTGTGCAAACAGGCCGGTGTGGCACCCAAAAAGGTGTTCCCCCACAATTTGCGGCATCTGTTTGCCAGGACCTTTTACGGAATTGAAAAAAACCTCTCGAAACTGGCGGACCTGTTGGGTCATTCCAGCATCGAAACAACGCGCATTTATATTATGGAATCCGGCGCAGAACATCAACGTTTGCTTGAACGGATGCACCTGCTGCTGTAATGTATTACGAAAGTACGGTTTTGTTGCAAAAAGCT
>NZ_JACJKP010000146.1 GCF_016901605.1 Gemmiger formicilis | reverse complement strand
CCGGCCATACCGCCCACGAAATGGTCGCCGTACACACTGCCGTTCACCGTGCAGCCGGTGATGATGCCGGTGACCGTGTTGGTGCCTGCAATACCGCCGATCTGCCGGGTGCCGCTGACCGTACCGCTGAAGGTGCAGTTGCTGACGGTCCCGGCGTTTTCTCCCGCCAGACCGCCTACCACGGCCCGGCTGCCGCCGGGCTGTACCGTGCCTTCCACATGCAGATCCTGTACCCGGGCATCCTGCTGCAGATACCGGAACAGTCCCTGTACGCTGCCCTCCTCCGTCAGGTTCAGCCCGCGGATGGTATGCCCCTGCCCTTCCAGCGTACCGCCAAAGGTGGGAATCCCGGCAAAATCGCTGCCGGTCAGGTCAATGTCCTCCGTTACCACCACGGTGCGGCTCACACTCCAACTGTCCAGGCGGCAGTCCCGGGCCAGAGCCTCCAGCTGTTCCACTGTGGCGATCTGAATGGTTTCCGGTGTGGTTTCTTCCGCCCGGACGGCCGGTGCCAGCAGCCCGGCCAGCAGGCACAGGCTCAGCACCGCCGCGAGAAGGCGGTCATATTGATATTTCATAATTCCTCCCCCTCGGTATAACTCTGGGCCCAGGTTGCCGCATCCTGCGGCAGTTCATAGTCCGGCCGGGCCGGTTCGATGGTGGTGCCTGCCGTAACGGCGGCGTTCAGGGTACCGTTGAGTGTGCCTTTGATTTCCGCATCAATGACACCGTTCACATAGCCGCGCACCCGGCCGCTGACCCGCATGGTCCCGGTGGCTGTGCGGTTGATGCGCGTCAGGTCGATGGGCGCTTTCATGGCAAAGCTGGTGCGTTCCACAATGGAATCACCAATAAGCAGAATCTGGGGCAACACCGCCAGAACCAGTGCAATGGAAATGATGGTACCGCGGCCCAGGCAGGTACCAATGGCGGCAATGACCGGGTTGGTGGTCATCTGGCCGATGAGCGCACCGGCCACTGCCAGAATGGTGCCTGAAGTAAAGATGGTGGGGAATGCCTCGTTGAGGGCCGCCACAATGGCCTGCCGGGGCGGCAGTTCTTTTTTCAGGTCGCTGTAATGGCTGGAAATCACAATGGCATAGTCGATATTGGCGCCCATCTGAATGGCGTTGACAATAAGATACCCCAGGAAGTATAACGGTTCATTCTGCAGGGTAGGCACGGCGAAGTTGATCCAGATACTGCCCTGAATGACCACGATGAGCAGGATGGGCAGCCCTACCGATTTGAAGGTAAACAGCAGGATCAGCACCACAAACAGCGCTGACAAAATACTGATAAGGATATTATCCTGCCCGAAGGAACTGGACAGATTCTTCACGTTGGTGGAGTTGCCCACCACATAGGTATTGCCGCTGTAATACTGGCCCAGAATGCCGTGGATGGTATCCAGGAAGGCCATGGTCTCATCGCTTTCCTCCGGCAGATTCAGGTACACCACCATGCGGCTGTATTTGTCGCTTTGCAGCTGGACCTGCGCCCAGTTCAGCTGGTCGAACAGATCGTCCAGCGTCTGCTGCATATCTCCTTCCAGCGTAATGTTGTCGGCTTTCATTTCCTTTTGCAGGAACATGAACATATCAAACAACGGCACCTTGTAATCTCCGATGCCGTTGAGCACACTGCCGTACTGGTCCTGGTCCACCGCATACGCCAGGTAAAGCGCTTCGGCCACCTCATAGTCGGTGCCCGCCAGTTCCGAAAACTGCCGCGGCGTCACCGCATCGGCCAGCATATACCCGTCCTGGGCTTCGGTGTTTGCCAGTCCCTGGCAGGATTTTACCTCGGGGCAGGCTTCCAGCTGCTGCAGCACGGCCCGCTCGGCGTCGTAGTTGCCTTTGGGCACGATCAGCGCCACCATGTTCTCGTTGCCGAAGGTGTTTTTGATTTTCTGGTGGGCGATCTGACTCTCGCTCTGTTTGGCGGTAACCAGGTCGGTAAAGCTGTAGCAGTAAGGGCAGTTGTTGGCCAGCACCGCCGCCACCACGACCACCACCGCAAAGATGGGCGGGATCACCCAGCGGGTGGCCACGTCGAATTTGCCCAGGAAGTTGATCTGGGGGATCAGTTTGCGGTGGCGGGTAGCATCGATCTTTTTGCTGAAGAGCATCAGCAGACCGGGCATCAGGGTAAAGACCGACAACAGGCTGAACAGAATGGCTTTGATCAGCACGGTGGCCATATCCCGCCCGATGCCGAAATGCATAAAGGCCAGCGCCCCCAGGCCGGAAATGGTGGTCAGGGAAGAAGAACTGATCTCCGGAATGGCTTTGGCCAGGGCTGCAATGCAGGCTTCCCGGGTATCTTTGGTTTCGTGCTCGTCCGAGAAGCGGTGGCACAGGATGATGGCATAGTCAATGGCCAGTGCCAGCTGCAAAATGACCGTAACAGAGTTGGAAATAAAGGAAATGGTGCCGCACAAAAAGTTGGTGCCCATATTCAGCACGGCAGCTGCCCCAAAAGTGAGCAGCAGCACCGGCACTTCGGCGTAAGAGCGGGAGGTCAGGGTCAGCACCACCACAATGATGACGGCGGCAATGACCAGAATGACCCCCATCTCGTTGGCCAGGTCGGCGGACATATCCTGCCCCACCTCGGTATCGATGTAATAATCCCAGCCGGTCAGGGCATCCCGGATGCCCTGCACCGCGGTGATGCTCACCTGGTCGCTGGCGGTACCGTCAAAGGTCACCGAATACAGGGCCGAGGCCTGCTTGTAATGGTCCTGGGTATCGTCGAAGTCCACACTGTAGACACCTTCCACCTCCTCGATGGCATCCTGCAGGGCCAGGGCAGTATCATACCCCACGTTGGACACCATGATCCGCGCTGTACCGAAGGTGGTAAAGTTATCGTTCATGACCGTAAGACCCTGGCGGGTCTCGGTATCGGCGGGCAGGTAGGTGGTGATATCGTTTTCCACCTTGACCCAGCCCGACGCCACAACGCTGAAAATCAGCGCCAGGATATACAGCAGAAAAAACAGATTGCGCTTGTCCACGATAAAAGCGGCAATCTTTTCCATTCCGCTGGTTTTCGGCTTCTTTTCTTCCAAAGTGAAGTCCTCCCGTTCAATAGAAAAAGCAGCCCCTATCGGAGCTGTTCCTATCATCTTAGTACGGTAGACCCCAAATTGCCATGGACACTTTTGCACATTTGTCTAATGTTTAAACACTGTGTTCAAAATTGCACAAAGTTCGCATTAAAAAGGACCACCCCAAAGGGGCGGTCCAAAAATATAGACAGATACACAGTTACCCGCTGTTTTCGTTCCGTGGAAGCGGTTCCGCTTATGCCCGTTCCGAGAGGAAGGGGCCGTTGAACACGTACTGGTCCAGGCGTCGGAAGGCCTCCTCCACACGGGAGAGCGGCAAAGCCAGGTTCATGCGGATGGCACAGGGGCCGTGGAACATACGGCCATCCTGCCAGGCCACGCCCACATCCCAGCCGGCCTGGAGCACTTCGGCAATGGTGCGGCCGTGGGCTTTGCACCACTGGGTGCAATCCAGGAAGAGCATATAGGTGCCCTGAGGCTTGCTTACTTCCACACCGTCAAAGTGGCTGCCGATGAAATCACAGGCATAGTTGATATTGCCGCTGAGGGTCTGGCAGAGTTCATCCACCCACACATGACCTTCCGGCCGGTAGGCGCCGATCAGCGCATGCATGGAAAGCACATTCATCTCGTTGTAATGGGGTTTGGAACTCTTGGCCAGCACACGGTCCCGCAGGGTGGGGTTATAAATGATATGGTAGCTGCCCACCAGCCCCGCCAGGTTGAAGGTCTTGCTGGGGGCATACAACGCCACCGTGCGCTGCCGGGCGTCCTCGCTGACAGACTGGGTGGGGGTATGCTTGTGGCCGTTGAGCAGGATATCGGACCAGATCTCGTCCGAGATAACCACGCAGTCATTGGCGCGGTACACTTCCATAGCCTGTTCGATCTCGCTGCGTTCCCATACACGGCCGCAGGGGTTGTGGGGTGAGCAGAACACCGCCACATGGATGTGATTTTCCTTCAGTTTGCGGTCCATGTCGGCATAATCCATCCGCCACACACCGTCGGCATCCTTCACCAGCGGGGAATGTACGATCCGGAAACCGTTATTCTCAATGGATTTGGTAAAGCCGATGTAGGTGGGGCTGTGCAGCAGCACCCCGTCCCCGGGGGCCGCAAAACAGGTCAGTGCCGAGATCACACCGCCCAGCACACCGTTTTCGTAGCCGATGCAGTCCCGGGTCAGGCGGGCGGGGTCCACCCCGTTGCGCTTGGCCTGCCAATCGATGATGGCATCGTAGTAGGCATCGCTGGGGCTGAAATAGCCGAATGCCGGGTGCTGTGCCCGCTCAATGATGGCGGCGGGAATGGTGGGTACCGTGGGGAAGTTCATGTCCGCGACCCACATAGGGATCGCATCGAACCCCTCTTTGGGGGCAGAAGGGGCAAAGCCCGGGGCAGAACCAAGACCGTCCACCGCAATGGCATCACGGCCGTGGCGGTCCATAAGGGTGGTAAAATCGTATTGCATACTGGGGTGGTCCTTTCCGGTGGCAAACTGCCATCTTTTTTAGGACCATTATACCACAATCTTGTTTCCCGGCAACAGGGTGTGGTCAGTGGGTGTGGCAGTGGCCGCAGTTTTCACAACTGGGGAACTGCTGCTTGTCATAGGCAATGCCATGGCGGTCGTAGTAGTCCTTCAGGGCCAGCTTGATGGCCTCCTCCGCCAGAACGGAACAGTGGATTTTATGGGCGGGCAGGCCGTCCAGCGCCTCCACCACCGCTTTATTGGTCAGCTGCAGCGCCTGGGCTACCGGCTGGCCCTTGATCATCTCGGTAGCCATGGAGCTGGAAGCAATGGCGCTGCCGCAGCCGAAGGTTTCGAACTTGGCATCGGTGATCGTGTCACCGTCGATTTTCAGGTAGATCTTCATGATATCGCCGCATTTGGCGTTGCCCACTTCGCCCACACCGTCGGCGTTTTCGATGACGCCCACATTGCGGGGATTGCGGAAATGGTCCATAACAATATCGCTGTACAAAGCCATAAGAAAACACTCCTTATTGAATGATGTAGGGCCGGGTGCCGTTCTGCAGTTCCCGCCAGACCGGCGAAATGCTGCGCAGATAGGCCACGGTGTCGGTCACGGTACGGATGAGATAATCGATCTGTTCTTCGGTGGTGTCCTCCCCCAGGGAAAGACGCAGGGAGCCATGGGCCACATCGTGCACGCGGCCGATGGCCAGCAGCACATGGCTGGGGTCCAGCGAACCCGATGTGCAGGCCGAACCGGAGGACGCGCAGATGCCCCGGTCATCCAGAAGCAGCAGCAGGGATTCGCCCTCGATGCCCTCAAAGCAGAAACTCACATTACCGGGCAGCCGCTGTACCGCATCGCCGTTGAGTGCCGCATGGGGAATGGCCGAAAGCCCCGCAATCAGCTTGTCCCGCAGCGGAATCAGCCGGGCGGTATTCTCGGCCCGGTGCGCGGCCGCTTCCTCCAGGGCCACAGCCATGCCCACAATGGCGGGCAGGTTCTCGGTACCGGCACGGCGGCCCCGTTCCTGGGCGCCACCCTCGATAAGAGGGTCCAGCCGCAGCCCCTTGCGCAGGTAAAGGGCCCCCACCCCTTTGGGGCCGTGGAATTTGTGGGCGGACAGCGAGAGCATATCGATATTCTGAGCCTTCACGTCGACTTCCAGGTGTCCCACCGCCTGCACCGCGTCGGTATGGAACAGGACGCCGGCTTCCCGGCAGACGGCCCCGATCTCGGCAATGGGCTGAATGGTGCCGATCTCGTTGTTGGCATACATCACGCTGACCAGGCAGGTGTCCGGCCGGAGTGCGGCGCGCACCTGTTCCGCCGTGACCAGGCCGTTTTCGTACACAGGCAGCAGCGTGATCTCAAAACCTTCTTTCTCCAGGCGGCGCAGGGTATGCAGCACGGCGTGGTGCTCAAACGCCGTGGAGACAATATGCTTTTTGCCCTGGGCCGCGCCCCGCCGGGCGGCGCCCATCAGGGCCTGGTTGTCGGCCTCGCTGCCGCCGGAGGTAAAAATCAGTTCCGACGCTTCGCAGTTCAGCTGCCGGGCAATCCGTGCCCGGGCATCTGCCAGCAGTTCGGCTGCCCGCTGCCCTGCGGAGTGCAGGCTGCTGGGGTTGCCGTAGGTTTCGCGCATGGTAGTTACCATGGCATCTATAGCCGCCGGGCTTGTCTTTGTGGTGGCGGCGTGATCTGCATAAATCTGCATACAATTCATCCTTTCCTGGCGGGGCGCCGGGCCGGCGCTTATTTCCTACCGTTTTTATATGTTTTTATTGTACGCCTTATTTCCCTACTTGTCAAGTAGGATTTTCGTGGTCCAGACAACCGACGGCCCATGGTACGATGGTAGTAAGGATTTCTCCATGCAAAGGGCATTTTCTCGCAAAAAATTCTCTTTGGATGACAGATTCCGCCAAACGACACAAGAACCGCTTTTTATACTGAAGATGCCGCGCTACGCACCGTACCCGCGGCAAGGAGGAACTCAAAATGTATTCTACACCTTTTGTCCGCCGGTTTGCCGCACTTTTGTCAGCCGCAGCCGTGGCCGCTGCCGCTTGCCTGCCCATTGCGGCAGCCCCGCTTTCACCCGCCACGCCCGAGCAGGCCGCCACACCGGAACAGGCCGCAGTTGCCGAGATTGTACAGCCTGCCGCCACACCGGAGTCCACCGCGCCCCCGGTGGAGGAAGCCACCATCCCGGACACTGCCCCACTGGCCGAAGCCGGCATTATTACCGACGGAGTCAGCCCCATTGGCACCACCATCAACCTGTTTGATTACTGGATCACCACCCGCGACGCCCCCGACAATGTGAACCCGCCCGATATGGACCAGGGCATCAACGCAGGCAAAGCGCTGCAATTCACTGCGGCGGCAGGGCCGGGGTCCGGCATCAACAATTACACCGGCACCAGCGCGCCCCGTACCGGCATGGTACAGCCTACCCTGCAAAACGGATACCCTCAGCTGGTCCAGAGCGGGCAGTCCCTGAATTACCTGTTCAATCCCAACCTGCCCAACGCGGGTAAAGCCTCCTACGCCAATGTACGCAATCTGCTGCAGATCGATCAGGATGGCTACTATTACTATGACTGCACCCTGAACTTTGCCCAGTTTGACGAAGCCACCAACGCGTTCATCCTCTACGACGGGCCGGGCGTACGCACGGCAGGGGCCGTGCCGCTGCTGGGGCAGTTTTTCCCCTTCAACATCTACAGTCAGGTCAAGGACATGAACGCCCGCAACCCGGCCATCAACCACTATTTCGGTTCCACCATGACCACCCGTTTTGTGCAGCAGCCCTACGGCACGGTGGACGGCACCGCCGGCGGCACCCCGGTGACCTATGATTTTTCCGGCGACGATGACGTGTGGGTGTTCATCGACGATGTGCTGGTGGGCGACCTGGGCGGCATCCACGATGCGGCCTCCCTGTCCATCAACTTCCAGACCGGCGATATTCTGGTGAACAACCAGCCCAACGGCACCCTGCGCAGCAAATTTCTGGCCGCAGGGCAGCCCTGGACCAACGGTACTTCCAACACCTTTGCCGATGATACCTACCACACCCTGAAATTCTTCTATCTGGAGCGAGGCAACGTGGATTCCAACATGAAACTGAAATTCAACCTGGTTTCCATCCCCCAAAGCGATCTGATCAAGGTAGACCAGATCGGCGCCCCGGTGCCGGGCGCCCGGTTTGACCTGTACTATGCCAACGAAGACTATACATACGACCCGCAGAACCTGATTGCCACCGGTACCACCGGGGCGGACGGCACCTTTGTGTTCCAGAATCCCGACGGTACCCTGCTGAGCCTGAACAACCTGAAAAACGAGTACGGCGGTCCCGATGACACCGGC
>NZ_JACJKP010000145.1 GCF_016901605.1 Gemmiger formicilis | reverse complement strand
AAAATTAAGGAGAAATTGCCATGAGCAGCACGACCAAACCCTATGAAGAAAAGATGAATGCCAGCGTAGACCATCTCGTCCGTGAACTGGCGGCAATCCGCGCAGGCCGCGCCAACCCCGCCGTTTTGGACAAGGTCACCGTGGATTATTACGGCAGCCCCACGCCCATCAACCAGATTGCGGCCGTTGCCGTTGCTGAAGCCCGCATCCTGACCATCTCTCCCTGGGACCGTCAGATGCTCAAGCCCATCTCCAAGGCCATTCAGACCAGCGATATCGGCATCAACCCCATCGATGACGGCCAGGTGATCCGTCTGGTATTCCCGGCCCCGACCGAGGAGCGCCGCAAGCAGCTGACCAAAGATGTGCAGAAGCAGGGCGAAGAAGCCAAGGTGGCCGTGCGCAACGTCCGCCGCGACGCCATGGACAAGTTCAAGGCCATGAAGAAGGCCGGCGAGCTGACCGAAGATGATCAGAAGAAGCTGGAGGAAGAAACCCAGAAGCTGACCGACAAGTACGTCAAGATGATCGACGAGACTTGTGCGGCCAAGAACAAAGAAATCATGGAAGTCTGAGCCGGGCGGCTCCTTCCTTATCGTCTGTGCGGGCATGCCGTTGGGCAGGCCCGCATAGGCTGTTATAAGAATTGTACTATTCTATCTCGATCCGTGAAAGGGAACACCGTATGAAGACCCGCGTTATTACCGCCGTAGTCGGCCTTGCCCTGTTGGCTGTTGTGCTGGCATTTTTCAACACCGTCCTGTTTGATCTGGTGCTCAGTGCCGTATGCCTGATCGCCATCCACGAAGTTTTTTCCGCCATGGGCTTCGGCAAAAAGCAATGGTATCTGTATGCTGTGGCAGTGCCTTACACTTTGCTGATCATGCTTACCACCACCCAGGCGGCGCGCGGGCTGGTGCTTCCCGTCAGCTTTTTGCTGGTGCTGTTCCTCAACATTTGTCAGATTTCCCGCGTGCAATCGTTGGAATATGGCAAGCTGACGGGGTACGTGTATTTTTCGGGGGTCATCATCTTCTGTTTTTATTCCCTCATTCACCTGAAGCGTATGCTGCCTTTTGAAGTATATCAGTATGATGCTGTTTACTTCATCCTGCTGATCCTCTGCTTTGCCTGGGGCGGCGATACGGCCGCTTATTTTGCCGGCCGTGCGTTCGGGCGCCACAAACTGGCGCCGGTGGTCAGCCCGCACAAAACGGTGGAAGGTGCTGTCGGCGGTGTGCTGGGCAGCATTCTGGCCGGTGTGCTGTTGACGGCAGCTTATACGGTGCTTTCCTCCGGGTATGAGGTAATCAGCATTACCATGCGGCCCCAGCACTATCTGGTGTTGATGTTTATGGGCGCCATTGCTTCGATTCTGGGCATCCTGGGCGACCTGTTTGCCTCCGCTGTCAAACGTCAGGTGGGGATCAAGGACTACGGTACCATCTTCCCGGGCCACGGCGGTATTCTGGATCGCTTTGACAGTGTGATGTTCATTGCGCCGTTTGTGGCGATTGCTGTGCGTTACTCCTTCTATCTGCTGTAAACAAAGGATGAAAAAGTATGAATAAGACCATCACGTTACTGGGCTCTACCGGTTCCATCGGTACGCAGAGCCTTGATGTATGCCGCATGCAGGGATATTCGGTGTTCGGCCTGGCGGCACATTCCAGCGTGGATAAACTGCTGGAACAGATTCGGGAGTTTCATCCTCGCTATGTGGCGGTTGTGGACCCGGACGCCTTCCGCAAAATGGAAGGGGAGCTGGCCGGTCAACCCGACGCGCCCACGCTGTTGCAGGGCCCGGATGGCCTGCGGGAACTGGCTGCCATGGAAGGGCCGGATGTAGTGCTCAACGCAGTGGTAGGCATTGCGGGTCTGGATGCTTCGCTGGCTGCCATCGAAAGCGGTCATGATCTGGCGTTGGCCAATAAGGAAAGCCTGGTGACCGGCGGCCATCTTGTCACCGATGCTGTCAAACAGCACGGTGTGCATCTGCTGCCGGTAGACAGTGAACACAGCGCCATTTTCCAGTGCCTGCAGGATGCCCACAGTGCCAAAACGCTGGAGAAAATTCTTCTCACGGCATCGGGCGGGCCGTTCTTCGGCATGACGACGGAAGAACTGCGCGGCAAGACCAAAGCTGACGCGCTGCGCCATCCCAACTGGAATATGGGCGCCAAGATCACCATTGATTCCGCCACCCTGATGAACAAGGGCCTGGAACTGATCGAGGCTGCCTGGCTGTTTGGCCTGCCGGAAGATAAGATCCAGATCGTGGTTCAGCGGGAAAGCATTATCCACTCCGCCGTACAGTTTGCCGACCATTCCATCATTGCGCAGCTGGGTGTGCCGGATATGCGTATTCCCATCCAGTATGCGCTGACCTGGCCGGAACGTCTGCCCAGCCCGGTGCCGGAGCTGGACTTTGCCGCACTGACCAAGCTGAGCATTGCCACGGCGGATGAAGAAACCTTCCGCTGCCTGGCTGCCTGCAAAAAGGCCATCCGCAAGGGAGGTCTTGCGCCCTGCGCGGCCAACGGCGCCAATGAGGCGGCTGTGGCCCATTTCCTGCGTGATGAAATCGGCTTCCTGGATATTGGCCGCCTGGTGGAAGGCATCGTGGACAGCGACAGCTTCGGCGGTGACTACACCCTGGCCGATGTTCATGAATGTGACCGCATGGCCCGCGCTTACGTGGAAGCGCATATTTAACATTGAATTTGAGAGGTGCCTATGACTGCATTACTGACCGGGCTGGTATCCGTGCTCGTGTTCGGGGTTGTCATTTTGGTGCATGAGTGGGGACATTTTTGGGCAGCCCGGCATTGCGGTATCCGTGTGGAGGAATTCTCCATCGGTTTCGGCCCCAAACTTTTTTCCTGGCATAAAAACGGCACACGTTATACGCTCCGGCTGATCCCGCTGGGCGGGTATAACCTTTTCTCCACACCGGAGGAAGCGGAGGATGCGGAAGCCATTGTGCCGCCGACGGCCGCCCCAAAAAAGAAAAAGCGGTTGTTCCCGCTGGTAGTCTACGGGCAGGAATTTGAACAGGCCGGTGCCTGGCAGCGCTTTTTTGTTACGCTGTGGGGCGCGGTGATGAATTTCCTGCTGGGATTTGTGGTGCTGCTGATCCTGGTGTTCAGTATGGAAAACCTGGGCGGTACCACCGTGGCTCAGTTTGTGGACAATGCCACCAGCAGTGCTACCGGTCTGCAGCTGGGGGATACCATCTTGAAAGTGAACGGTGAGCCGGTGCACACCGCAAATTCGCTGTCTCAGAAGTTCGACGGCACCGCCAAGCAATACACAATGACGGTATTGCGCGGTGATCAGGTGGTGGAACTGGACAGCGTCACGGTATCTCCCACCACAGATGAAGAGGGGAACATTGTCAGCGGGGTAGACTTCCGTGTTTCGGCAGTTCCCAAAACATTGCCCAACGTGCTGGTACAGACCGGGGAGTTTTTCCAGTACTACAGCACCGCTATTCTGGGCAGTTTCTGGCAGCTTGCTACCGGTCAGGTAGGGGTAGACCAGTTGTCCGGCCCCATCGGGACGGTGTCTGCCGTCAGCCAGGCAGTACAGTACGGCTGGCGGGATGTGCTGTCTTTGATGGCTTTGCTGACCATCAACGTAGGCATCTTTAACTTGCTGCCGATTCCGGCCCTGGACGGCTGCAAACTGTTGTTCTTGCTGTTTGAGGGACTGAGTGGGCGTTCTGTGCCCCAAAAGTTCCAGATTGCGGTGAATACCGTGGGCATGGTACTGTTGCTGTGGCTGATGCTGCTGGTGACCATGCAGGATATTACAAGAATTTTCTAAGGAGGAGCAGAGATGACGCGCCAACTGAAACGGGAAGTCAAAATCGGCAATATTACCATCGGCGGTAACAACCCCATTGCCGTGCAGACCATGCTCAATGTACCTGTCAAGGATATTGCGGGCAATGTGGCCCAGGCAAAGCGGGTGGCGGCGGCCGGCTGCCAGATCGTACGGGTAACGGTCCCCACGCCGGCGGATGCGGTTGTGGTTTCGGCGATCAAAGAAGCGGTGGATATTCCCGTGGTAGCGGATATTCATTTTGATTATCGCGCGGCGCTGGCGGCACTGGATGCCGGTGCCGATAAAATCCGCATCAATCCCGGCAACATCGGCGACGATGACCGTGTAAAGGCGGTAGCCGATGCCTGCAACGCCAAAAATGTGCCCATCCGTATCGGCGTCAACGGCGGCAGCCTGGAAAAGCATATTCTTGCCAAGTACGGCGCCCCGGTGCCGGAAGCAATGGTGGAAAGTGCGCTCTATCATGTACGCCTGCTGGAAAAACATGACTTTGACAACATTGTGATTTCCATCAAATCCAGCAACGTTCCCCGCATGATGGCCGCCTACCGGATGCTCTCCGCTCAGACCAACTACCCCCTGCATGTGGGCGTAACCGAGGCCGGCGGCAACCGTATGGGGCTGATCAAGTCCGGTATGGGCATTGGTGGTCTGCTGCTGGAAGGCATCGGCGACACGCTGCGCGTTTCCCTTACGGAGGAACCGGAAAACGAAGTCTACGCCGGGTATGATATTCTGCGGGCGGTAGGTTATGCCGTAGCAGGACCTGAGATCATCAGCTGCCCCACCTGCGGCCGCACCCAGTACCCGATGATCGAAATCGCCAACGAAGTGGAGCGCCGCCTGCGGGACGAGGGCTTCAAAAAACCGCTGAAGATTGCGATTATGGGCTGCGTGGTCAATGGCCCCGGTGAAGCATCGGATGCCGATATCGGCATTGCCGGCGGCAAGGATGAGGCGCTGCTCTTTATCCGCGGCGAAAAGGTCCGTATGCTGAAAGGAGATATCGTCGGTCAGTTCATCGACGAAATTCATAAACTGTAAGTCACAGAGCAGAGAAGAAGGACCGCTGTCATGGAACTGCTGATCGAAATTCTAGGAGGAACCCTGCTGGCACTTTTGCAGGAGATCTGGCCGCCCATTCTGGCGATTCTGAATGGGGGACTGATTCTTTGTTTTTCTTTTATGACCTGGTTGTTTTTCTCCGAAGGGGAAACAGCCCGGGCGGTCATCAGTCTGTTGGCAGCGGTTCTGTTTTTGGCCACCGGTATTACCGGTTTCAAAACCGGCCTGTACACATGTAAAGGCCGCACCAACCGCCGCGGAAAGCGGTAACCGCCCCTGCCTTATCCATTTGCAAAGGAGTTACTTTGAAACCACTTGTTACCCAGGTCTGGCCGCAGTTTACGGCAGACCAGCAGTTTTGCGCAGCCTTTGGCAATGTGCTGGTGGATCGTGTGGAACTGTACCGAACAAAACGTCAGGTTATCATCTGCCTGCGCAGTGCCGAACCCTTGAACCAGGCACTGTGCGGGCGCCTTTGTGCTTCCCTGCAGGAAATTTTTGCCGGTTATGAACTGCATCTTCGCAATTACTTCTCGTATCCCAACATCACACCGGAATCAGTCTGCCTGATGATTCAGGAGCTGAAGGAAAAAGGCATGCCGGTCAATGGCTTTTTGGATAAAGATCAGCCGGTAGCCTTCGGGGAAGATGGCATCACCATCCGGGTCAATGCAGGGCGCACCATTCTGGAAAGTGTGGAGTTTCCCCGGGTACTGGCGGAACTGATCCAGGAACGTACCGGCTCGCTGCCCATTGTGCGGCTGGCAGATACCGGAAACGTCCGTACCGAAGCGGAATTTGAACAGTATCTGCAGGAAAAGACGCCGGTTGTCAAGTTCGAAGCCAAGGAAACGCCCCCCGACTTTACCATCGAAGGGTTGGCGCTTACCAGCAAACCGGTCAAGCTGTTTTACGGCAAGAACTTCAAACCCACAGAGACCCGCCACCTCAACGATTTGGGCGATGGCGGCAAAGTGGTGGTATGGGGCGATGTGTTCGCTGCCGAGGTCAAAGGCAGCCGCCGAAAAATCTATTTCACTTCCATTACGGACTACACCGGTTCCGTCAACCTCAAGGTTTTGGGGGACGAAGACGCCGATATGTCCAAGTGGGAAGGGCTCAAACCCGGCACCACTCTCATTGTGCGCGGCAACTATATGTACGATAAGTACGAGCATGACTTTGTCATTATGCCTTATGACGTGTTACAGGTGGAGCGGGAACCCCGCCAGGATACGGCCCCCGACGGTCAGAAGCGGGTGGAGCTGCATCTGCACACCAAGTCCAGCTCTATGGACGGTTTCAACGATCCGGGCAAAATCGTCCGTCTGGCCCACCGTATGGGCCACCGGGCCATTGCCATTACCGACCACGGTGTCTGCCAGGGATATCCCGAAGCCATGCTGGCTACCGATGATATCCACCAGAACGACCCGGATTTCAAGTTGATCTACGGCTGCGAAGCATACTTTGTGGACGATATGATCCCTGCGGTCTACGGCGGGGCACAAATGCCGCTGTCCGGTTCGTTCGTGGTTTTCGATACCGAAACCACCGGTCTGGATTCCAATGTGGAAGCATTGACCGAAATTGGCGCCGTCTATGTGGAAAACGGCAAGATCAACGAAGAGAAGAAATTCTGTACGTTTGTCAATCCCGGCAAGCCTATTTCGCAGCGGGTGGTGGATCTTACCGGCATCAACGATGCCATGGTGGCTGATGCCCCCACGCCGGAGGAGGCGATTCGCGCCTTCAAGGAGTTCTGCGGCGACCACGTGCTGGTAGCCCACAACGCGCACAGCTTTGATATGCTCTTCATCCGCAAAGCAGGGGAGAAGGCTGGCGTCAGCTTTGACGAAAACACCTATATCGATACCCTGCCCATGGGTCAGGCGTTGTTCCCGGGCCTGCGCAACTATAAGCTGGATACCATCAACAAGCATCTGGAAATCCCGCCCTTCAACCATCACCGGGCGGTAGACGATGCCATGGCCCTGGCCCGCATCTTCGAGGTCATGCTGAACGACCTGGAAGAAAAGGACATCCATACGGTGGAGGCCATCAATACCGGCCTTGGCGGCAATAAAGAAGTCCTGAAGAAAAAATACTACCATCTGATCATTCTGGTGCAGAACCAGGTGGGCCTGAAAAATCTGTACCGCATTGTCAGTGCAGCCCATACCCAGTATTTCTTCAAAAAGCCCCGTGTGCCCCGCAGTCTGCTTAACCAGTACCGGGAAGGCCTGTTGCTTTCTCCTGCTTGTGAAGCGGGCGAGCTTTACAGAGCCATCGTGGCCGGTCAGCCCTATGAACAGCTGCTGCGCATCGCCGATTATTATGACTATCTGGAAGTGCAGCCCCTTGGCAACAACGAATTTATGGTGCGCAACGGTCAGGTGGACTCTATCGAAGCCATCAAGAACTTTAACCGCACCGTGATCCAACTGGGCGAAGACCTGCACAAACCTGTAGTAGCTACCGGGGACTCCCATTTCCAGGAACCGGAAGATTGGATCTATCGTGCGGTATTGCAGGCAGGCAACGGCTTCAAGGATGCCGACAACCAGGCACCGCTGTACTATCACACCACCACCGAAATGCTGGAAGATTTCAGCTATCTTCCCCAGGAAAAGGCGTTCGAGATCGTGGTGACCAATCCCAATAAAATCGCAGCCACCATTGATAACAATCTGCGCGCCATCCCCAAAGGGACCTATCCGCCCAGCATCCCCGGTGCTGAACAGGAACTGCGCGACGATACCTGGAAGCATGCGGCCCATGACTACGGTACCCCCTTGCCGGATGTGCTGCAAAAGCGTCTGAAAAAGGAACTGGATTCCATCTGCGGCCACGGTTACGCCGTTTTGTACGTGATCGCCGTGCGTCTAGTGGCCTATTCCAACGCCGGCGGGTATCAGGTAGGCAGCCGTGGTTCCGTCGGTTCCTCGGCTGTGGCCCACTTCTCGGGCATTTCCGAAGTAAACTCCATGCCGCCCCATTATCTGTGCCCGGAGTGCAAACACAGTGAGTGGATCGATGACGGCATTCACTTTGACGGATTCGACCTGCCGGATAAAAAATGCCCGGTCTGCGGTCATC
>NZ_JACJKP010000144.1 GCF_016901605.1 Gemmiger formicilis | reverse complement strand
CTTCCTTTCTTGGTAAAAATAAGGCTTGCAAGAGGCGTTTTGTGCCCAAAAATGTATACGAAAAACCGGGTACATTTTCAGAAAATCCAGATTTTCCGGGCCCAAAATCGCCTTCTGAACAAAAAGTGGGCATAAAAAATCCCCCTGCAACTGAAATCAGTAGCAGGGGGATTGGCGTATTACAGGTAGATCTCCAAGTCGATATCACGCCATCGGCTTGGCTTTATCACGCTGTTGTGTGCTTTTTGAAATGCTTGCGCATCCTCTAAGCTGAGCGTGAGCTCCAAGAGTCCAACGGTTTTACTTGCGAGGATTCTTGATAGCGGCCTGCGCCGTACATACCTTGTGTATATAACGATGTACATTTTGAATTAGAGCTGTCCGAGCAGCTCACCGACGCAGGCTGCCCGGAAAAGGGATGGTGTGCCCCTCCTCATCGGCAAAAGGACCAAAGTGTAATTTACTGTCCATAGAGCAGGTCGTGTACTTCCTCTGACCGGCTAAATTCAGAAAGGCAACTGTGGGCTGCGGAGAAAAGTCCAAGCACCAGGCAAAGCGGGAATCAGACAGTGGTGTAACCTGTGAAACAAAGAGATCAATGAAATCCTCGCTTACCAGACCGTCATGCATTTCAACTGCTTCGCACAACGCTGCCTCAATAGCTTCCATATCCAGGTGTCCGGGATTGTAGTCCTCTGAAGCAATTTGAGCTTTGCTCTGACGAAGGGCCTCCATCTGCTGCTGAATTTCTATGGTCCGCTGGAGGAACTTATCCTGATCAATCTCTCCACGGGCACGGACCACAACCAAGTCATCCAGCTGTTGTTGGAGCAACTGGATAGAGTTATCTTTCACTTTCATCAAATCTGCTCGACGATCTGCGTCTGGCTTGTAGCAAGCATCCAGCATTTTGCAGGTCTGGAGGACGATTTCTCTTTGGTCTCCCCATAACCTCTCAAATATTTTGGAGGCCATCAGCTCCAGCTTGCTTTGTCCAACTGGCTTGATCTCACAGATAGGTGCTGGATTGCCTTGTTCATTCTGAAGGCGGATGCGGGGTGTATCATGGTGTCGTTTGCATTCATATCCATAGATAGGCTTTCCTGCATTATTGGTTCTCCAACGATGTCGAAGCATGGGAGAACCGCAACGACACCTCATTTTTCTGCCCCACACATTCTGAGCCTGCTGAACACCAAAACTCCGTGTACGGCCTTTTTCATCAGTCAGCCGTTTGGTCCTGCTGCGACGAATGGCGTTAGGGAAATTAAAAGGAATCTCTCTCGCCAAGATTGTACTGGCAAGCAATGCCCCTGGATAGCCATTCGGCTTCCGGTGCTGCTTGTTGAGGGTATCCCCCAAGCCCCCATGAACGCAGAATTTCATTCTGCGGCTGCGCGTCCGATGGACACTTTAGACCACGATCAGCTCACCGCTGGTCGTGGTCTTTTTCGTTTTCGGTATCGTGTTCCGTCACCATATTTAAGAGCCGATCCACATTGGCCTTTACCGCCAGCAACTCCCGCATTTCCTCACGGGAGCGCCTGTACTCGGCATAGGTCTTTTTCTTCTCCTCCAGCAGCCGAGCATATTCAGCTTGCAGCTCCTTGACTTTGGGGAGCTTCTTGACCCCCATATCGTCAAAGGCGTTTTTGGCCGCCTGATGGAGCAGGATTTCCTCCTCATGTTCTTGGCGAAATTTCTTGGAGTAACCGGCCTTCCGGTAAGCCACATAAGTGTCACGGGTCTTGGCATAGTTGATGATATGGGTCCGCAGCACGGCGATCTCCGCCATGCGTTTCTCTGCCTCCTTGATTTTTGCAGATAGCTCATTGTGGTGGGCCGTGGCCGCTGCAGACTTTTCCTCCAGCACCGCATACTCCAGCAGGTTATGCTCGGTGAGAAAGTTCACGGTCTGCGCCATCTGTTTCAGATTAAATACCTTGGCCCATCGCACATACCCGGCACCTTTTCCGGCCTGGAGCTTTGCCTGGATGTCAACCAGTAGATTGACCTTCGTATCGTCATATTTCCATGCTTCATCATGGATGCTGTGTTCATGAACCGGAATCGTCTCTTCCTGCGTATATTTGCAGATGGAGCAGGTACGTTCTCTGGAACCTGTTTCGGTTGTGGTAGGCTCCTTTGTTATCGTCCAATCACCGAAAGTATGGTTGCCCACTTCAGTTTTCTCGCCGCAGCGGCATTCCTTCCAGTGCTGGGTTTCATCCTTCTGCCAGTCGCCGTAGCTGTGCTCATGTTCAAGCATTGGAATGGTTTCGGTCTGCACATAGTCGCAGACCGTGCAGTCACGCTCTCTGGAACCAGCCTCGGTTTCGGTGGCCGGCTTCGTCTCTCTCCAATCGCCGTAGATATGGTTTGCCACATTCAGCCTTTCGCCGCAGGAGCATTCCTGCCAGTGCTGTGCCGCGTCGTGCTTTTGGGTATAGCTGTGCTCATGGGGCGGTTCGGCTTCTCCGACGTCCGCCACCATATACTGGCCGTCCGGGTCGCCCACGATCATGATCCATCTGGCACGCACCCGTATGGTGTACTCCTCCTGCGGCCGCGTCACCACATCGTTTGTGAAAAACAAATAGGTGTCGATTTCCACTGCCTTGGACTCGACCACATCGTCGCCCAGCAGCAGCTGTGCCTCGTATTCAAAGCTATCGCCGGAGGCCGCTCCTGCCGGCCGGCCCCACTGCACCTGGTTTTGGTAGCCCGACCAGCGGGGGTTCCCTGGCACATATTCCCCCGCCGCCGAAACAGACAGGGGAAGGGCCGCGATCATCAGGCATACCGCCAGCAGCATACTGAAAAGCCATGCGCCTTTTTGCCGCCCCGGCGGTTTTTTCCCTGCGCATACGCAATCTCCTCCCTTTATCGCACCGGAGCGCCCTGCGAGGAAAGCGGTGCTCCGCATGCTCCGCAGAAGCGGCTTCCGGGCGGTATCTCCGCCCCGCACTGGGGGCATTTGTTTTCCAGCTTCGCCCCGCAGTTGTTGCAGAATTTGGCGCCGGCCGCACACTGGGTTTTGCAGGCGGGGCAAACCACCATACCCGCGTTCAGTTCCGCCCCGGCGTTTCGCACCACCACCGAGCGGCCGCCGGAGACGATGCACTGCTCAATCACCTGGAAAATCTCTTCCGGCAGCTTTTTCTGCTTGTAGGCGCCCACACCGGCAGTCACCGCCAGCGGCCATGCGATAAACCATCCCAGCACGCCAGCGCCGATCTTATCCGACCATTCGCCCTGACCCACGGTGACGTTTAAGTTGTCATCCATCCGGATCATCTGCACCGTCGTAGCCATCCTCATGCCGGCAATGGTCTTCCAGCCGTCTTTTTCCTGACGGCCCTGCACCACATAGCCTTCTGTGGTTTCGGCACTCTGTACCTCCATCCCCTTAGTGGATGAAAGGAACGCCTCCACCGCGTTTGCCACCACCTGGGTACTCATGCCGGCAGGCAGCCGGAATACTCTCGATTCGTTTGCCATCTCGTCTTCCTCCTCATTCTAAAGCCTGTACCTCATCGATATGCTGCAGTACGCTGTCTGCCAGATAACGTACTGCCAGCTGTTTTTCCTCCTCGCTCAGGCCGCTTGCCGGACGGAGCATGGAAACATGGAGGATC
Organism: Gemmiger formicilis; assembly: GCF_016901605.1. Taxonomy (GTDB): domain Bacteria; phylum Bacillota; class Clostridia; order Oscillospirales; family Ruminococcaceae; genus Gemmiger; species Gemmiger formicilis_B. Next base: position 4,406 of record NZ_JACJKP010000144.1, on the reverse strand, counting down.
GATGTGTTGATGGTCTGTTCCGTCACGGCAAAGGCGTACTCACTGGTATGCCCCAGCACCTTCGCCTCCGCCTTGATATCGCCGACCAGCGCCTGCTCGTATTGGCAGCCCATCCGGTCCAGCACGTCAAAGACGGCGTACACAGCCATGCGGCGGGGACAGTTGACATTTCTTTTTAGACTCAGCACTTTTTTCTCCTTTCCCCCGGAAACGGGTCTGTCATCTATTTCACAGGTCGAATCGTATAGGTCGTGTCCAATATCATTCCATTGGTGATAAGAGCCTCCTCAGTATATGCGGATGCCGTAATCGCAAACACATATCCGTCGATTTCTCCGGCGTAAACCTCCGTATAGGCCGTCTGACCATCTAAAGTATAGGTATATCTGTCAACAATCCAATCGATTCCGCCAGATTCATGTTCCCAGCGGCCCTCCTCACGTTTGAGGCCGGGCTGGTTCACCATCACTTCTGCTATGCCGTCCAGCCAGACTTCCTTATTAAATTGATCACTCGATGGTCTGCACTGTATTTCTACCTGCACGTCGCCTGCCTCGTTGACCATGCGCAGCAGGTTTTCATTGACCACGTTGAAGGTAATCTCTCCGTCGCTCTCCCAGTAGATAAATTGGAACGGAAGCCGTTCATCATAAAACCGCTGACTGTTGGTGCCTGCGGGACCGCTGCTTTGGAAGGAATCCATTGCTGCGAATATCTCCGCCTGCGCCTTCTCATCCCCCTGAGGATAGGAGCCGATAAGATTGTAGCAGCCAAACCCATTCTGGCATTCGATGAACGCCGCCAAAAATTCCATGGTTGTGCCTCCGCTTTCGGTAGCAGAAAACTGGATCAAGTAGGTGTCCAAAGAACTGCCCTCCCGGTAACCCCGGCTGAGGATCTCATGCTTTGTGATATTGGTGCTCTTCAGCAGTCCGATATAATACTGGACATACTTCTCAACATTCTCCTCCACATCAGAAAGAGTATACACCGGAAAATCGGCAGCCTTATCGTAAAATCCCACCTGCAGGGTAGCGCTCCCATCCGATGAAGCAAAAGCTCCGCTGCCGGACTCTGTTTCTGTATACCCCTGAGGGATCCCCATGGTGATATTCAGATACTCCTGGGCGTAGTCCTGCAAGGCGACATCGTCTACGCCCTCGGGTTCCTGCACTGTTATATCGAAAGGAGTGCCAGATGGCCCGTCAGAAGAACCCGGCTCTGCTTTCCCGCCGGTCAGCGCACCGATCCCCGCTACTGCTCCCCAGACGCCCAGACCCAGCACAGCAACGCACAGCACCAGCGCCGTGATCTGTACCCCGATATGGCTCCGCCGGAATCTGGTCCAAAGCCCCGGCTTTCCATCGGAACCTGCAGCCGTTTGACCGGATGGCACAGCCATGGTACGGTGATGGAAAGACGCCGGGGTTTTCCCGGTAATCCCTTCAATAAAGGCCCCCATGGTGGAGAAACGATCCTCCGCTTTTACCGCGAGCGCCTTCATGATCGCCTGTTCCACCTGCGGAGGCAGGGGAACGCCCAGCTCCGAGGGCTTTTTCAGCGTATCGTTATGGACCCGCATGATGGAATCCGGCGGCAGCTCCCCGGTCACGCAGCGGTACAGGGTGGCGCCCATGGCGTATACATCCGTCCACGGCCCCTGGTTCCCCTTACTGGAATACTGCTCCTCCGGCGCGTAGCCATGTTTCAGGATGACCGACACGCTTTTTTCATCTCCGATAGAAAACCGGGCCGCGCCGAAATCCAGCAGCTTGCTCTCTCCCTTGGAGGTAATGGAGATGTTGTCCGGGCTGATATCCCGGTGGGTCAGGTTCAGGGCATGAACCTGCGTCAACGCCTGCATCACCGGCATCAGGATGGTCAGCGCCTGGTCATAGGGAATCTTCCCGCCCTGGGATGCAACGTATGCCTTCAGGCTCATGCCGTCGATATATTCCATCACGAAATAGGCCGTGTTGTTTTCCTTAAAATAATTCTGCACCGACACGATGTTCGGCGTATTCTGCAGTTTGGCAAGGATCCGCGCTTCCTCTAAAAAGCGCTCCATGCCGTTTTGATAATCCTCCTGGCCCCGTCCGGTCAGTGCCACGCTGTACTTATCGGAATGCCGGGTAGCAAGACCGGAGGGCATATATTCCTTGACGGCTACCTTAATCTCCAGCGTCAGGTCATAGCCCAGATAGGTGATGCCGAACCCGCCCACGCCCAGGACCTTTCCGGTCATGTAGCGGCCGTTCAGCAGTGCGCCCATGGGCAGCGCCAAAAACGGCTGCTCCTCCTCCGCATTAAACCCGCAGTGGGGGCAGACAGGGGAATCGTCCGGCTTTTCCTGAAAGCAGCCATAGCAGATATGTTCCAAGTTCATGTTTCACTCCTCTTCTTTGTACTTGCGCCCCGGCCTTTCACCCGCAACAGCAGAAAAACCACTTCCATCAACGCGATCATACCCAGCTCTTCCAGAATGAACGGAAAGACATTCATCATCTCCTCAATCAAGGGCTGTTTCTCCCTTTCCTCCAGACAAACCGAACAGAATACGGCCCCAGCGTCTTGGATCGTCGCAATCTATAACTCTAATATAAATACTCTAATATAAAACAGGCGGTGGGCGTTCCCACAATTGCAAGCCACCCGCAGCACAGAAGGCAGATCTGAATCATCCGATACATCTTGACATCGGCGGGACAGAAGTATTTTTCCGGATCAGATGGGTCAATGTAAATCTCCACCTCAGTTCCGATCTTCTTCTGCGCCTGATGATAGGCCAAATCGATGCCGGTGTTTTTTTGATAGACGCAGCCCATATACTCGTATTGGTATATCATAAAATAATGGTAGGAATGCTTGATCCGAATCCTCAGCGGTTCGATGACGGTCGCTTTTAGAAAAACCGTGCAGCCGCTCCCTCTCTGCGTCTTTTTCTTGTAAAAGTGGGCAGGCACGAAAAATATCGCGCAAAGCGGATATATTATCGCGCATACAATCAGAATCCACGCAATATCCTCTGCAAAATTCATGCGTCCCCCTCCTTTCCGCCCGCACCAATCTTTTTTAGGGAAACCGCCTGCCGCAGGTTTCGCTGCGGCAGGCACTGAAGCTATGCTGGTTATCCCTCCCATGCACGGACGGACGCCATGGCCTGTTGATGCAAAGCGACAACCGCATCTTTGTTGGAGCTGTTGAACATGCAGCTAACAGCGTAACACTTGCCGTCGATCATGGCGGAGGCAACACTGAACGTAAATTCATTCATGGTCCAATCCATGCACAGCCATTCCACACCGCCCAACTGCGACGTGTATGTTTCACCTACGGAAACGCCCGCGCTAGACGCCACGTCTCTCTGAAACTGCAAGACCTCCTCCGGGCTGCTCATTCCCAGCTGGCCGGCATTCCCTATTTCCACAATCCCGCTGTCCGGCGTAGCGCTCCCAAAGCCGGCTTCCATTGCCGCGTCCGTTGGGTAAATAACCAATTCGGCCGCCGCTCCGGCCTCTCCCAGGTTAACAGTCGTGTCCATCACGCGTCCTGCTGCCACGGCATCGTCCACAATCACCTTGACGCCGCTCTTAGAGCCATAGTACATCTTGCACGTTGTCTCCGGCGCACCGTTGCTCTTAAAGGACTGGATGATGGAATGGATTTCCGCTTCGGCGGCTTTGTCCCCCTTGGGATAGCTCGTGATGATGAAATAACAGCCGAAATCATACCCCTCCACCGCCATAATGACCACTTCGTTGGAGACGCCTTCGCTGTCGGTGCCTTCAAGATAGATTTGATAGGCGCTTGCGCTTCCCACCTGATCGGGTCCGGCAGCAAGGATCTGATAATCCGAAACTTCAAACAGGTTCTGCATCATGATGGCGGCAATAGCTTCTCTCTGGGATTCCACATCGGCAAGGGAGTAGATGGGTCCGTCAATGTTCCAACCATAATCCATTATCATACCGCAGCCTTTAGCCTCATTGATAAAAATCGTCTCCTCCTCAACCCTCGTATAATCCGACGGGATCTCAATCGTAGCGTTGAGGATGCCAAGATCCTGCGCCACCATTTCCGCTGGAGGTTCTGTAGTAGGCTCTGGGTCTGTTGTCGGTTCCGGATTACTCGTCTGCGGTTGGCTGATGACAGGCGTAGGTTGGCTGATGACAGGCGTATTCCCACCGCCGCCCCCTCCTGTCGGCCTTTTTTTCCCTCCGCCAGAAAGCGCGATAGGAAGGATAATACAAAGGGCGATCACCGCCAGCAGCCCACCGCCGGAAACCCAGGCAACCACCGGATTGGCTTTCATATAGGAAAGGAACCGGGAGAACGCAGAGGGCTTTCCTGCCGCAGCACCCCCGCCGTTATAGGCGGGCTGCTGATAGGCAATCTGCCCGTAGCCT
>NZ_JACJKP010000143.1 GCF_016901605.1 Gemmiger formicilis | reverse complement strand
AGATCCGCGCACTGGATGTCTACACATTGTCCAACACCGGCGCCTACAGTGAGCACGGTCCCACCACGGTGGGCCTGTCCGGCCATAAGTCCATTCCGCTGTATACGGGCAGCCTGGAAGCGTTCCGTTTTGCCTATGATGTGGTGTATACCAACGTACAGGCCGCCGGTGCCTACCGCGGTTACGGTGCCACCCAGGGCATCTTTGCGGTGGAAAGCGCCGTCAGCGAACTGGCCGATCGGCTGGGCGTGGACCCGGTGGCACTGCGGGAACAGAACATGGTGCGGGAAGGCATGATTATGCCCGCCTACTACAACGAACCCGCCAACGCCTGTGCCCTGGACCGCTGCATGGCCCGCTGCAAGGAACTGTTTGACTGGGATGCCAAATTCCCGGTGCGGGATATGGGCAACGGCAAAGTCCGTACCGCCGGTGTGGCCATGGCCATGCAGGGGTCGGGCATTTCCGGGGTGGACGTGGGTTCTGCCACCGTCAAACTCAGCGATGACGGCTTCTATAACCTGACCATCGGTGCCGCCGACATGGGCACCGGCTGCGATACCATTCTGGCCCAGATGGTGGCCGAGTGCATGGACTGCGATCTGGACAATGTGGCGGTATTCGGCGCCGATTCCGACGCTTCGCCCTACGATTCCGGCTCCTATGCTTCCTCCACGACCTACGTTACCGGCAAGGCGGTGGAACAGGCCTGCGAAAAACTGAAGGAACAGCTTTGTGTTCTGGCCGCCGAGGCGTTGCAGTGTGAACCCGGCGATGTGGAATTTGCCGGCAAGGTTGTGCGCCGCTGTGACGGCACGGCCGAGATCAGCCTGGCAGACCTGGCGGTAAAGTCCCAGTGCTCCAACCATACCCCCGTACAGGCTACGGCCACCCATTCTTCGCCCGTTTCGCCGCCGCCCTTCATGGTGGGTATGGTGGAGATCGAGCTGGACAAGGAAACCGGCGGCATCACGGTTCTGGATTACAAGGCTGTGGTGGACTGCGGTACACCCATCAACCCCAATCTGGCCCGCGTCCAGACCGAGGGCGGCATTGTGCAGGGCATCGGCATGGCCCTGTTTGAGGATGTGACCTACACCGACCAGGGCCGTATCCGGGAAAACTCTCTGATGCAGTATAAAATTCCCACCCGGCTGGATATGGGTCACCTGCAGGTGGAATTCGAATCCAGTTATGAACCTACCGGCCCCTTCGGTGCCAAGTCCATTGGCGAAATCGTCATCAACACGCCGTCACCGGCCATTGCCCATGCGGTGTTCCGCGCTACCGGGCTGTGGTTCCGTGAACTGCCCATCACGCCGGAAAAAGTCCTCATGGGCTTGCAGGCAAACGGGCAATGACCCATTGTATCTTTCTGGCGGCAGGGGCTTCCCGACGCTTTGGCGCCGACAAACTGCTGACGGATTATAACGGAAAACCGTTGTTTTTGCACGGGCTTCAAACGCTGGCTTCGGTTTGTGCCGCCCACGGGGACACGGACCTGACGGTAGTGACCAACACCCCTGCCATTGCCTGTGCAGCCCGCGCCCTGGGAGCTGCGGCGGTGCCCAGTCCGCAAAGTTTGCTGGGGCAAAGCTACAGCATCCGGGCCGGGCTGGATGCACTGGAGCCGCTGCCGCCGCAGGATTTTCTTCTGTTTGCGGTGGCGGATCAACCCCACCTGCGGGCCGAAACGGTGGTGCGTTTTCTGGAACTGGCAACGCCCGGCACCTGGGCGGCTACCGCGTCCTGCGGGGACCGGGTGGGCAATCCGGGGCTGTTCTGCGCGGCGCTGGTGCCGGAACTCTATGCGCTGCAGGGGGACCGGGGCGGTCGGGCTGTGCTGAACCTGTACCCCCAGCGGCTTTTGCGGGTGGAATGCCTGCCCGAAGAACTGCGGGATATGGATCGCCCTGCCGATATGGAAAAGTGATCAACCTAAAAAGAACGCCGGACCGCTTAGGTCCGGCGTTCTTTTGTTTGATGGAAAAAGCAGACAGATCAGGTGATCTTGAGGGCGCGCTGTACCCGGTAGACGATGTACCGGAACAGCCCGGCAATCAGGCTGCACTCTACCCACAGATAGTTGGGCAGGTTACGCCAGCGGAAGGGGGGCTTGTTCAGCTTGGGCAGAGCTACCCGGGCTTCGGCAAAGCCTTTGGCATAGTCGCCGCCAAAGCCCCGCAGCCGGAACATGACCACCTTCAGCAGATACCCCAGCAGCATGGGGATAAAGTTGATGATCAACATCAGCAGCGGTTGGTTCTTGTAGGGCAGCAAAATGCTGTTGCGTCCGCTCTGGATGCTCTTGAAGGGATTGTACCGCACTGCGCCGGTGGTGGCGCCGCAGATGTGGCGGCAGCGGGCGGTGGGGCAGTAGACGTTTTTGTAGCCGAAATTGTTGGCCCGCCAGGAAAGGTCCACGTCCTCATAATAGGCAAAGAACAGTTCGTCGAATACACCGATCTCATCCAGGATGGACTTGCGGTAAAGGGCTGCGCCGCCGCAGGCGCTGAACACCCGGCAGGGCTTGGTGTAACGGCTGGCTTTCAGGCCGTCGCCCCGTTTGCAGGCAAAGCCCAGAATGGTCACATAGTCACCGGCATCGTCGGCCAGTTCCGGTTCATAGTAGCGCAGCATCAGGCTGCTTACCGCAAAAATGCGGGGGTCGGCGTCTGCGGTTTTGATCAGTTCTGCCAGCCAGTCGGGATCGGCAAAGGCGTCGTTGTTGAACAGGGCCATGTATTCGCCTTTGGCAACGGCAATGCCCTGGTTTACAGCGTGGGAAAAACCGGTGTTCTCGGTGTTTTCAATCAGCGTGTAGCGGTCGCGGCCGCGGTAGCTGCGTGCAATCTCCAGACTTTCATCGGTGGAGCCGTTGTCAATGACGATCAACTCAAAATCCTGCTCGGTCTGATTCCAGATGGATTCAATGGAATCCCGCAGCCAGCCGGCGCCGTTGAGGTTGGGGATGATGACGGATGCTTTCATCGCTTCTCCTTGCCTGCCTGTCAGAAGGCATAATAATAGTAGGGGTTGCTCATGGCAGCGGCAAACATCAGCGCCAGCCAAATGGCCAGTGCCGTGACAATGACCGCGATGATCAGGGTACGGATCAGCCAGGCCTGAGCCAGACGCCGCCGCGCCGGGTTATGGGTGAATCCGAAACTCCACGCCAAAGAGAGAATGAACCCTGCAATCGGAATGGAAAAAAGCAGCAGGGTTGCCAGTGTGGCCCCTTCCGAAAGAGCCGGCACACCGGTGGGTTTTGGCTCATGATAGTGGGGCCCCGAGGAAGCCACGGGGGCCTGGGCGGGCAGGGGCGGCAGCGGCGCGCCGCACTGGGGGCAGCGGTCCGCGTCCTGTGGGGCCAGCAGACCGCAGTTTTTGCAGTAACGCATGGGGGGATACCTCCGTTATTCCAGGGCCAGGTTGCGGTCCAGCTGTGTGTTCAGAATGATTTGGGTATTGGTGGAACCCAGTTTTTGCATTTTCGTCAGCAGATGTTCCAGGGCATCAATGTCGGTGCAGCTGACCTTTACAATAAAATTGTAACTGCCGGTCACCCGGAAGCACTGCAGCACCTGGGGCTCCTGCTCGATCATTGCCAAAAAGTTGGCGCGGGTGGCGGCGTCCACCAGAACCGAGATCAGCGCCTCTACCCGGGCGGGGGCGCCGGGGTTACGGAGTACCACGGTGTAGCCGCCGATGATGCCTTCCTGCTCCAGGCGATGGATGCGGCTGGATACCGCCGGGCTGGTCAGGCTGACCCGCTGGGCGATATCTTTGACGGGCATACGTGCATTTTCTGCCAACAGCTGCAGAATTTTATGGTCCAGTTCGTCCATGAAGAATGAAACCTCGTTTTCTTTTTGTATAATGCGCACAAAAAAATAAAATGAAGAAAAGTGCCGTTGTGCGGTTTGACAAAATTGAAAAAGTGTGCTTTTTGCAAAACAAACTAAATTAAATTAAGCGTTTCTGGAAACATTATAATATTTTGAAAAACAAAATACAAGTGCGGCGTTTGACAAATTAAGAATAAAAGCTATAATAATAACTGTTATCAATCACGACATTCTCTGACCTTTATATACTTTCCCACCCCTCTATGCACAAAAGCCCGCAGGTAACTGCGGGCTTTTGTGTTTTTTGTATACAGTTCACAAATTATGAATTTTTCGCAAATATTTGCATAACCCTCTTGCATACGGTGGCAGGAGAGTATATTATTGTCAACTGTTAATAGTTATCATGTGTTAAATAAATGAGGAGGGAGAAACTTGTGCCGGACAAAGTGAAGATGGAACTGCACGGGATGATCCATTATATGGGCCGCCTGCAGGAAGCATCCAAGCGTGGGATGCGGGCTGCGCTGGCAACGGCGCCCAAATGCCGGTTCGGTATGCTGGAACGGTTGGATTACAGCATCCAGACTTACGGCAGTGACGGTGCCATCGGTGTCAGCGAACTGGCGCACCATGTGCAGCAGCCGCTGCCGGCGGTTTCCCGGGGGCTTCGGCTGTTGGAACAGGACGGCATGGTGATTCGCCAGACTGATCCCCAGGACCGCCGCAAGACGCTGGTGCGCCTGACACCGGAAGGGGAGAGCGCCCTGCACCAGTGCGAGCAGGTGCTGAACGAATATTTCAACCGTGTGATGGCGCGGATTGACCCGGCGCAGCTGGAGCAGATGCTGCAGCTGCGCAATGTGCTGATCGATGCGCTGGAAGCGGAAACCGCGGCCATGCAACAGGCCGCACATACAAAGGGGGAAGCTGCCGATGGGCAAGATCTTTAAGCAATTGGGCCGTCACTGGGCGGCCTGTCTGGTTGTATTTGCCTTGCTGGCGGTACAGGCGTACTGCGATCTTTCGCTGCCTGATTACACCAGCAAGATCGTGGATGTAGGCATCCAGCAGGGCGGTATCGAGAGCACTGTGCCGGAATCGGTGCGGGACACCACCCTGCAGGCGCTGGAACTGCTTATGACCGAGGAGGACGCCGCTCTGGCGGAACAGTGGTACAGTGAGCCGGACGAAAACGGTGTGCGGACCCTGGCCCACGATGCCACCGCCGCCATGCCGGAGCTGGAAGAAGCTTTTACCACGCCGGATATTGTATTGTATATGGCGGCGGCCCAGCACGCGGCAGCCGCCCAGGGGACCACCGAGACCGTGACCCCCGCCTGGACCGATCTGGACGCGGTGACAACGCAGTTTTCCATGATGGCCCAGGCGCCGGAGTTCAGCCGGGAAGCGGTACAGCAGCAGCTGGCCGGTGCCATGGCAGCGGTGGACGATTCGGTGGCCGAAAGCATGGCCAGCCAGGCCATGCTGCTGGTCAGCCTGGAATATGAGGCACAGGGCATTGCCCACGATGTACAGATGGCCTATCTGTGGCGGGTGGGCGGCCAGATGCTGGGCCTGACCCTGCTGATGGTGGCTGTGGCCATTGCGGTAGGCTTTGTGGCCTCCCGGGTGTCGGCTTCCATCGGCCGGGACCTGCGGCGGGAAACCTTCTCGGCGGTTATCGGCTTTTCTCATGCCGAAATCGAACAGTTCTCCACCGCATCCCTTATTACCCGTACCACCAACGATATCCAGCAGGTACAGTTTGTCTGTGTGATCCTGCTGCGCATGGTGGCTTATGCGCCCATTTTGGGCATTGGCGGCATCATGCATGTGGCCCGCAGCAATACCGGCCTGACCTGGATCACCTTCCTGGCAGTGGCGGCGCTGCTGGTGCTCATCGGCGTGCTGATGACCATTGCCATGCCCAAATTCAAGCTGATGCAGACCCTGGTGGACCGGCTTAACCTGGTCAGCCGGGAAATCCTTACCGGTATCATGCCGGTGCGCGCCTTCAGCCGCGAAAAATTTGAGGAAGAACGTTTCGACCGCGCCAACCGGGACCTGATGCGCACCCAGCTGTTCACCAACCGCACCATGGCCGGTATGATGCCCTTTATGACCCTCATCATGAACGGCACCAGCCTGCTGATCGTCTGGTTCGGCGGCAAAGCTATGGATGCCGGCAACATGCAGGTGGGCGAGATGATCGCTTTCATTACCTACACCATGCAGATCGTCATGTCCTTCCTGATGCTGGCTATGGTGGCCATCATGCTGCCCCGTGCCGGTGTGGCCGCCGACCGTATCGACGAAGTGATCCATACCCCCGCCACCATCCACGACCCGGAGGAACCGGTGGCCCGGAAAGCGCTGCAGCGCAGCCACTGGGACGGCGTGGTCCGGTTTGAGGATGTCAGCTTCCGTTATCCCGGCGCCGACGATGACGCGTTGGAACATATCAGCTTTACCGCCCGCCCCGGCAAAACTACGGCTATCATCGGTTCCACGGGCTGTGGCAAATCCACGCTGCTCAACCTGATCCCCCGGTTCTACGATGTGACCGGCGGACGGGTGACCATCGACAGGGTGGATGTGCGGGATATGCCCCAGCACACCCTGCATGATCTGCTGGGCTATGTGCCCCAGAAAGGTGTGCTGTTCAGCGGCACCATTGAATCCAACCTAAAGTTCGGCGGCCCGCAGATTTCGGACGGCGACATCCGGGATGCGGCGGCCATTGCCCAGGCTACCGATTTTATCGAAGCCAAGCCGGAAGGCTTCCAAAGCCCCATTGCCCAGGGCGGCACCAACGTGTCCGGCGGCCAGAAACAGCGCCTGTCCATTGCCCGGGCCATTGCCAAGCATCCCAGAGTCTACCTGTTTGACGACAGTTTCTCGGCACTGGATTATAAGACCGATGTGGCCCTGCGCCGCGCCCTGAAAGCCCAGACCGACAACGCCACCGTGATCATCGTGGCCCAGCGCATTTCTACGGTGCTGCATGCCAACCAGATCATGGTTCTGGACGAGGGCAAGATCGTGGGCATCGGCACCCATGCGCAGCTGCTGGAAACCTGCCCGGAATACCAGGAAATTGCGCGCAGCCAGCTGAGCCAGAAAGAATTGGGATTACAGAAGGAGGGTGAGTGATATGCCAAGACCCGGACGCATGACGACCGACCGTGCCAAGGATTTCAAGGGCACACTGCGGCAGCTGCTGCGGGAGATGGGCCGTTACAAAATTTCGATGGCCGTGGTCATCGTATTTGCCGTTCTTTCCACCATTTTCAATATTGCGGGTCCCAAGGTGCTGGCACAGGCCACCACGGCACTGGCTACCGGCTGGGTAGCCAAACTGCGGGGCACCGGCAGTATCGATTTCGTTTTCATCGGCCGCATCCTGTTGATCCTGCTGGGCATGTACCTGCTCTCCTCGGCGTTCAGCTTTGTGCAAAGCTGGCTGATGAGCGGTCTTTCCCAGAAGATCTGTTATGATTTCCGCCGCCAGATCAGCGAGAAGATCAACCGCCTGCCCCTGGCCTATTTTGAAAAGCGTACCGTGGGCGAGGTACTTTCCCGCATCACCAACGATGTGGATACCCTGGGCCAGAGCCTGAACCAGAGCATCACCCAGCTGATCACCAGCGTTACCACCATGATCGGTGTACTGGTCATGATGCTGTCCATCAGCCCCCAGATGACCCTCATTGCGCTGCTGATCCTGCCGGTTTCGCTGGTACTGGTCATGATCGTGGTGCATTTCAGCCAGCGGTTCTTCAAAGCCCAGCAGGCAACCCTGGGCGTGGTCAACGGCCAGGTGGAAGAAGTCTACTCCGGCCATAACGTTATCAAGGCGTTCAACCGGGAACAGGCTGTGCTGGAGGAATTCAACGCCGCCAACGACCAGCTCTATGCCTCTGCCTGGAAGAGCCAGTTCCTCTCCGGCCTGATGATGCCCATCATGAACTTTGTGGGCAACCTGGGCTATGTGGCGGTGGCCATCGTGGGCAGCATCTTTGCCGCGGGCGGCATCATCACCATCGGCGATATCCAGGCATTCATCCAGTATGTGAAAAACTTTACCCAGCCCATCCAGCAGCTTTCGCAGGTGTCCAACATGCTGCAAAGCATGGCCGCCGCTGCGGAACGGGTGTTTGAGTTCCTGGGTGAGGAAGAGGAGGACCAGACCGCCGATCCGGCCCGCCGT
>NZ_JACJKP010000142.1 GCF_016901605.1 Gemmiger formicilis | reverse complement strand
ATTGAAGCCCTGGCCCCCTACCAGGTGAATGCCGCCCTGATGGCCAAAGCCAAGCCCACGGCGGTGTTCATGCACTGCCTGCCCGCCTACCACGACCACAAGACCGCCGTGGGCAAGGAGATGGGCGAGAAGTTCGGCCGTGCCGAGATGGAAGTTACCGACGAGGTGTTCAGCGGTCCCCAGTCCATCGTGTTCCGGGAAGCGGAAAACCGGATGCACACCATCAAGGCCGTGATGGCCGCCACCCTGGGGGCAAAGTTCGAGTAAGTCGGTAAGCGGCAGGAATATTCTTTCTTTGCAAAGAAAGAACCAAAGAAACTCCAAATTCAAAGGCCCTGTCCCACGACCGGGCCTTTTTTCGCGTCCGAACGCAAAAAGCCGCCCCGCTGCAAAAACAGCGGGGCGGCTTTTATTGTACGGTTTTACGCCTTACAGGGCTGATTTGATTACTCAGCAACGTAAGCGTACTGCAGGTACCAGTAGCCGTAGGGGCTGTGCCAGGTGCCCTGCAGAGAGGGGCTCTGCAGCCAGAAGTCGTTGTAGTAAGCAACGGGGATGCAGCCCATGTCTTCCATGAGGATGTCCTCAGCCTCATGCAGCTTGGCAAAGTGCTCGGTCTTGTCGGCAACCTTGGAAGCCTCGATGGCAGCATCGAAGTCGGGGTTGCTGTACTTACCGTCGTTGTTGCCGTTGCCGGTGGTGAACAGTTCCAGCATGTTGGACGCGTCGTTGTAGTCCATCAGCCAGCCGTTACGGCTGATGTCGAAGTCACCGGCGCGGCGCTGAGAGGTGAAGCTGCTCCACTCGACCTTTTCGATGTTCACGGTGATGCCCAGCTCGCCCCAAGCGGTCTGCAGGTACTCAGCCACGGGGATGTGGTAGCCGGAATCGTTGGCGCTGTAGGTGACGGTGGGGAAGCCTTCGCCGTTGGGGTAGCCAGCCTCGGCCAGCAGGCTCTTGGCTTCTTCCAGGTTGGCCTCGTAGTCCTCGCTGATGTAGGGCTCGCCGCCGTTGGCGTTGTCCATGAAGTAGGTGCCGTCCTCAGCATCCACGATGCCGGGGCCGACCAGGTTGTAAGCGGGGCTGTAGGTGCCCTGCATGATGACATTGGCCACGTATTCGCGGTCGATGGCCAGGCTCAGAGCCTTACGGACCAGAGGATCGGTGAAGGGCTCGCGCTGGTCATTCAGGCTGATGTAGTAGGTGCCCAGGGTGGCGTCGGTGTAGAAGTCGCCGCCGTCCTCGGCCTTGGTCAGGCTGGGGATTTCGTCGGTGGGAACGTCCTTGATCAGCAGGGCTTCGCCGGTGTTGTAAGCGGCGTAAGCAGCGCTGGAGTCTTCCAGCAGCAGCAGGGTGATGGTGTCGGTGACGATCTTGCTGGTATCCCAGCCGCCAAGGTAGTTCTCATTCTTGGAGAGCACGATGCGCTCGCTGGGGACCCACTCGGTGATCTTGTAGGGACCATTGCTGACGAAGGTCTCGGGGCTGGTGCACCAGGCATCGCCGTTGGCCTCCACAGTGGCCTGCTGGACCGGGCTCAGAGAAGCAAAAGCGGCCAGCTTGTCGAAGTAAGAGCAGGGGTAGCTCAGCACGATGGTCAGGGTCTTGCCGTCCTCACTGGCAGTGACCTGCAGCGCATCGGGGTTGGGCGTGGTGGTTTGCTCGCCGGTCTCGGGGTCGGGGTTGCCCTGAGCCTCCTCAAAGCCGGCGATCATGCCGACAGCGGTCTCGGCGTAGGGAGCGGCGGTGTTGGGATCGGCCAGGCGCTTCAGGCTGTACTCAAAGTCCTTGGCGGTCAGGTCGGTGCCATCGCTCCACTTCAGGCCGTCACGCATGGTGAAGGTCCAGGTCAGGCCGTCTTCGCTGACAGTGTAGCTCTCAGCCTGGCCGGGGATGACCTCGTTGTTCTCGTCGATGAGCAGCAGCGGCTCAAAGATGGTGATGATGGTGTTGGCGCCGTCAACGGTGCTGTTCAGGGCAGGGTCCAGCGTCTCGGGGTTAGGTCCGAGCTGCACAGTGATGCCTGCGCCGGTGGCGGTGGCTTCCGTAGCAGCCTCGGCGGTCTCGCCGGTGCTTCCCGTCGAAGTAGACGCAGAAGAACCGCAGGCAGCCAGAGAAACTGCCAGGCAGCCGGCAAGCGCCGCAGCGACAAATTTCTTCATCTTCATGTGGTTTTTCCTCCAATTGATAAAAGTACTATACCCAATCCCTCCGGAAATTCCTTCGGAATGAATACCATAACTATAACCCAGCGGACCGGCACATACAAGGGCGCAAAAGCTTTTGTAATTGTTTTGTGACGGTCCTGTGAAACCGCACACCGGGCAGAAGATCCCGGGGCGCACATTCCCCGGATTTTCTCGTTAATCCGCCACTTTATCCAAATGATGGCAGGCAGCCCAGTGGCCGGGGCCCACCTCTTTGAACTGGGGCACTTCCGCCGCGCAGCGCTCATCCGCATAGGGGCAGCGGGTACGGAACCGGCAGCCGGTGGGCGGGTTCAGGGGGCTGGGCACATCGCCCTGCAGCACAATGCGCTTGGACGCACGGGCCGTCTTGGGGTCCGCCACCGGAATGGCCGAAATCAGGCTGCGGGTGTAGGGATGGACGCTGTGGGAGATCAGCTCAAAGCTGTCGGCCAGCTCCACCAGTTTGCCCAGGTACATAACGCCGATGCGGTTGGAAATATGCTTGACCACGCTCAGGTCATGGGCGATGAACAGGTAGGTCAGGCCCATCTCCTGCTGCAGGTCCTCAAACATATTGACCACCTGCGCCTGGATGGAAACGTCCAGGGCCGAAACCGGCTCGTCGCAGACGATGAATTCGGGATTGACCGCCAGGGCGCGGGCAATGCCCACGCGCTGCCGCTGACCGCCGGAGAATTCGTGGGGGTAACGGTTGGCGTGCTCGCTGTTCAGGCCCACACGCTCCAGCAGGGCAATAATGCGGTCGTGGCGGTCCTTGTCGTTGGCCGCCAGTTTGTGGATGTCGATGCCTTCGCCCACAATGTCACCGATGGTCATGCGGGGGTCCAGGCTGGCATAGGGGTCCTGGAACACGATCTGCATGCGGCGGCGGTAGGGCAGCATGTCCACGGCGATTTTCTTTTTCTTGTCAAACAGCACCTTGCCGTCGTAGATGATGGTGCCGTCGGTGGGCTCATACAGGCGCAGCAGGGTGCGGCCGGTGGTGGTCTTGCCGCAGCCGGACTCGCCTACCAGGCCCAGGGTCTCGCCTTTGCGGATGGCAAAGCTGACATCGTCCACAGCCTGGACGTAGCGCTTGTTCTTGCCCATGCCCCCTGCCGGGAAATACTGCTGCAGGTGCTGGACTTCCACGAGGTTCTTCGCTTCGCTCATTCGGCTTTGCCTCCTTTCTCAAATTCTTCTTTCTGGCGCAGCCAGCAGTAGGTGTAATGGGTGTCGCTCAGCTCGGTACGGGGCGGCATCTCCCGCAGGCAGACCTTCATGCAGCTCTTGCAGCGGGGGGCAAAGGGGCAGCCCGCCGGCGGATTCAGCAGGTCCACGGGGATGCCTTCGATGGGCACCAGGCGCTCCTTCTCCGCCGCGTTCAGCTTGGGGATGGAGTTGATCAGGCCCTTGGT
Source organism: Gemmiger formicilis (assembly GCF_016901605.1). Lineage (GTDB taxonomy): Bacteria > Bacillota > Clostridia > Oscillospirales > Ruminococcaceae > Gemmiger > Gemmiger formicilis_B. Next base: position 4,465 of record NZ_JACJKP010000142.1, on the reverse strand, counting down.
GTATTCGTGCTGGGGATTGTAGAAGATCTCGTCGGTGGTGCCGTACTCCACAATGTGGCCGGCATACATAACGGCGATCTTCTCGCACATGGACGCCACCACGCCCAGGTCATGGGTGATCATGATGATGCTCATGCCCAGTTTTTTGCGCAGGTCCTGCATCAGTTCCAGGATCTGGGCCTGGATGGTCACGTCCAGGGCGGTGGTGGGTTCGTCGGCAATGAGCAGCTTGGGCTCACAGGCCAGGGCAATGGCGATCATCACGCGCTGGCGCATACCGCCGGAAAGCTCATGGGGGTACTGTTTCAGCCGGCGTTCCGGCTCGTTGATGCCCACCAGTTCCAGCAATTCCTTGGCGCGTTCCCACGCCTCTTTCTTGCTCTTTTTGGTGTGCAGCAGGATCACTTCCACGATCTGGTTGCCGATGGTGTACACCGGGTTCAGGCTGGTCATGGGGTCCTGGAAGATGATGGAGACTTCGTTGCCGCGGATCTTGCGGAATTCCTTCTCGCTCATCTGGTCGATCTGATGGCCGTTGAACCAGATCTTGCCGCCCACCAGCTTGCCGGGGTAAGCGGTCAGGCCCATGATGGAGTACGCGGTGACCGACTTGCCGGAGCCGGATTCGCCCACGATGCCCAGCACGTCGCCCTGGTTCATGGCAAAGGAAACGCCGTTCAGTGCCTTGACCTCACCGGCGGGGGTGAAGAAAGACAGGCGTTCTTCTTGGATATCCAGAATTTTTTCGCTCATAGCGTCTGTTTCTCCCCTCTTTTTAGTTCTTCAGTTTCGGGTCAAAAGCGTCCCGCAGGCCGTCGCCGAACAGGTTGAACACCAGGATCATCACGCTGATCATCAGCGCGGGGGCCAGCAGCAGGTGCGGGTAGGTGTTCATGCCCTTGACGGCGTCGGTGGCCAGAGAGCCCAGGGACGGCATGGGTGCCGCAACACCCAGACCCAGGAAGCTCAGGTAGCTCTCGGTAAAGATGGAGGAGGGGATCTGCAGGGTGGTGGTGACGATCAGGGTGCCGATGCAGTTGGTCAGCAGGTGACGCTTGATGATACGGCCGCTGGAAGCGCCCAGGGCGCGGGCGGCGGTAACATACTCGCTCTCCTTGAGGGTCAGCACCTGGCTGCGGACGATACGGGCCATGCTGACCCAGTACAGCAGCGCGAAGATGATGAAGATGGAGATCATGTTGGGGCCCAGCTTCTGCATCCAGCCAAAACCGGGCTGCTGGGAAATGGCTTCCAGCGGGTCTTTCAGGGCCATGCCCAGCAAAATGATGAGCAGAATGTCCGGTATCGTATACAAAATATCGGTGATGCGCATCATGATGATGTCCACCCAGCCGCCGGCAAAGGCGGAGATGGCGCCGTAGGTGGCGCCGATGAGCAGCACCAGCACCGAGGCCAGCAGGCCGACGGACAGGCTGACACGGGTGCCCATCATCAGACGAACCGCAAAGTCACGGCCGGAGCGGTCGGTGCCCAGAATGTGGGGGAAGACGCTTTCGCCCTCGGCAATGCGGGCCAGTTCCTTTTCGCTGTACTCAAAGGGGGCCAGGTTCTCGCTGTATTTGATCTGCTCGTCGTAGCCGTAGGGCCAGACAGCGGGCAGCACATAGGCAAAAATGGCAATGAGGATGATGACCACCAGGCTGACCATGGCGATCTTGTTCTTCCGCAGGCGGCGCAGGCCGTCCTTCCAGAAGTTGACGCTTTCCCGCATGACCACCAGACTCTGCTTTTCGTCGTTGGTGGCGGGCATGAAGTCGTCCACGTTGAGGTGCAGGCTCAACGGATTCTTTTTCAGATTTTCCATCGCTTGCGCCCTCCTTACTTCAGTTTGATGCGCGGGTCGATGATCTTGTACAGGATATCGACGATCACGTTGGCGATGATGACCATGGTAGCCAGCAGAATGGTGGTGCCCATGATCAGGGTGTAGTCACGGTTGGTAATGGCCGAAACAAAGTCGCGGCCAAGGCCGGGGATGGTGAAGATTTTTTCCACCACAAAGGAACCGGTCATCAGGGCGGCCAGCATGGGGCCTACGTAGGTGACGACAGGCAGAATGGCGTTGCGCAGCGCGTGCTTGAAGAGGATCTTCACGCTGGAAACACCCTTGGCGCGGGCGGTGCGCATATAGTCCTGGCCCATAACGTCCAGCAGGCTGGAACGCATCAGACGGGTGATGTACGCGGTGGGGTAGATGGCCAGCGCCGTGACCGGCATGATGTAGGCGGCCGGTTCATTCAAACCTACCGTTGGAAGCAGTTTCAGGTTCATACCGAAGGTATATAGTAACAATACACTGGATATGAAGCTGGGTATGGCAATGCCGCAGGTGGCCAGCACAATGATGATGTTATCGGCCCATTTGCCGCGGTTGTACGCGGAAAAACAGCCCATGGGAATGCCAAGGCAGAGCGCCACCGCCACGGCAATGCCGGCGGTCCGGCAGGAGACGGGCAGTTTTTCGGCAATGATCTGGTTGACGGTACGGCCGCGCTGTTTCAGGCTCAGGCCCATATCGCCGTGCAGCAGGCTGCTCATGTAGTTCACATACTGCACGCCCAGGGGTTTGTCCAGGCCGTACTTTTCGTTCAGGGCCTGCTGGGCGGCCGCACTGATGGATTTTTCAGACACGAACGGGCCGCCGGGGACCAGGTTCATGATGAAGAAGGTAAGCGTCGCCACAATAAACACACTGAAGATGCCCATTGCCACGCGCTTGATGACGTACTTCGCCATTGTGATGTGCCACTCCGTTTCATTATGGAATACAAATTTGCGTCATTCAGGTGCTTCCGGCCGCCTGTACGCCGCACAGCAAACACGGTTGTGCGCCGTACGTGGACAGAGAAGAGAATAAAAAAGCCGATGGCGGTTGCGGCTGCACAAACGCCATCGTTTATACCCGAAATCTTATTCATTATAATAAACCATTTTTCTTTTGTCAATCGCAGTATCTTGCTAAATTCTTACAAAAAGTGCAAAAATATACCCAAAAATGTGGAATTTAATCACGCGCCCTGTTTTTGTTTGCATCGGATATTGCTTATGGCTATGCGGCTTGTTTGTGTTTTTGTACAAAAAAAGTTGTCCAATTTCGGCAAAAGTTGATTTGCAATTTTTATCATGCTCAGGTATTATATATAAGGTAATACAGCAGGCACTTTTGTGGCTGCTGTATTTTACCCGCCGTTCTACCACGTATTCTTTATTTCGTGGTAGTAAAACCACATCCGGAAATTTCCGGTACAAACATCTGCTTTGTAGTCAAAGGAGGAAAATCACCCGATGAAACGCCACGCAAGACGCATCGCCAGTATGATCTGTGCTTTGGCGATGCTGACGGCCATGATGCCTTCAGCAGTCTGGGCCGAGACGCCTGTCCCGGAAAACACCGTCATCACCGAAGAAGCATCTGAACCCACTGCCACACCGGCAGCTACCGACAGCACCGAACAGCCTGCCACCGTCACGGATACTGGCGACGCGCAGCCCGCCGAGACTCCGGCTGCTTCCCCCGCCCCTACTGCCACACCTGTTCCGGCTGTTGAAGAACCGGCCGCCGAAGGGGAAGACACCACCGACACCACTGTTCCCGCCGAAACGGAAGAACCTGCGGAAAAAACCCCCGCACCCAATACTGTAGTTGGTGGCAACGAAAGTGAATCGCAGGGTTCTGATCATACTGTTTCCGGCACAGAGTCTACGCCCTCCACATCTGATACAACCCTTTTTGTGGAAAATTCTGTTGCTCAGATTGGCGACACCCCCTACGCAACGTTGGACGAAGCCGTAAAGGCAGCGGAAGATGGCGCCACCATTGAACTGCTGGCAGATGCCACTACCAAGGGCATGGACCTGAGCAAGTCGCTGACAATTCAGGCTGCAGATGGTCTCGAAACGATGCCGACACTCACTTTTACCAAAAACGGTATCGCACTGTGGGGCAAGGCGTTGACGTTTAGGAACCTGAACGTCGTAATGAACGGCATCGGTTCCACCCCCTACGTGGAATGGAGCTGGATGACAATTTGTGCAAGCAAAGACGCATCTTTGACGTTGGATAACACCCAAATGGTTATGGATGCTACCGGCGCTTCCGGCCAGCCCCACGCCATCTATTTTTGCAGTAACAACAAGCTCACCCTTCAAAACCATTCGTCCTTAAAAATTTCGAACTATCCCAACGACGCTCTGGAATGGGACGGTGGTGATGGCGGATATAACGTCAACATTACTGATTCCACCTTCGTTTCCGATCACAATCGTTCCGGATTTACAGGTACTTTTACTGCAACGATCAAGAACTCGCAGGTCGATGTGATCAACAGCCTCGGCAACGGCTCCAATGGCTCTCACTTTGCGATTGAAAATTCCACTGTAAATTTCAACGATAACGGAAGCCATGGTTTGTCTGCTGGTGCGCTGCATGTCACTAATTCCACCG
>NZ_JACJKP010000141.1 GCF_016901605.1 Gemmiger formicilis | reverse complement strand
TTTCCTTGTGTGTGAAGAATGATAGTACGGACTGGTGGCGTCAATGGACGCGCGTCGCGGATATAATAGATGGGCAACTGTGTGTATGTTCGTTTGATGATAGCTGGCAGGAATCCTCCAGTGAACAAAAATACGCATTTGAAAACCGCTATGCGCTTCCACATAAAGTAAGGCAGCATTTTGATAAAGGCTCGCTAGCTGTATTCTCCTGGTCTGATGCGCCTGACCCGGAAAGGCCGGACAAAATAAAGACAAGCATAACATTACTGAGCCAATTACCAATACAAGTGATTCCACTCCACGCAAACACGGCAAAGCAGGCAGTCGAATTGCTTCATGGCGGTGTTTCGGAGGGAAGTTTAAACTGCGATGTTTTATACTTGCTGGAACCAATGGGAGTCGGCACACAGCAAGGGTTGTATTGCCAAACGGCAAACATGGAATTCAAAAACGGTTTGTTCCGGCTCAAGCTGTCTGTGTCCAAACTGCCTTACTATAATCTTGAAAAAGATGATATGCTCACCATTCAAGAGCTTCGCAAATATCCCGAACTTTCAAGTTATACATTTCTAAAAAAGAGGAATCTCGGCGTTCCTGCTGGAACAGTTCCAGCAAAGGACGCTTTGGCGGTTGTAAGGGACCGAATTCTTTCTCATCAAAAAATGACGTGGCCGTCATTTCGGGACTTTACATCGCGCACGAACAACGAGTTAAAAGCGTTCAAAGAATTTCTCAAGTATGTCACAGGAAAAGACCTGTACCAGGAAATCGCAGATGACATTGGATGTTCACTTGAAACAGCTCAAAAATACGTTGAGGATTTCGTTGCGAACGCCAATGAATATCTGGATGGTACCGAAATCGACACAGGAATTCTCTCACGGCTTGTCGAGGCTAACGACACTATGCGTTCAGCCTATATGCGCCAAATAGAAGACCGCTGGAAGCGGGAAGCAGCGAAAAGGCTTGAGCAAGCAGGCAAAGAACTTCAACAGATAAAACACGAACAAGAAAAGTGTGCTCGCACACTTGATGGAACAAAGCATCAACTTGCACTGGCCGAAAAGCATCTGGAAGAAATCCAAGAAACAATCCGGGAAAATGAACGTATCGCACAGGACAGTTATCGATTTGTCCAAGACAAGCTGGCGCATGCCAAGTCGAACGTGGCTGAATTTTTGGCAGATATGTCCCTTTATCTGCCTGTCCCGACAAGTGGCGCGGGCTCGGGTTCCAATGTCGCTACTTTCCTGCGCGGAACCAAGTTAGATGTGGATGTTGTAGACTCAGTCGACGATTTTCAGAGCGTAATCGATGGATTGGCAGATAACTTGTCTTCGTGTGCGGGTATTACCAAGGACCATTCGCATCATCTTCACATGGCAAGGTTTCTTTATGCAACTTATTTGCGACGTCAGCCGTTGTTGCTGGCAGGCCTTAACGCAGAAGAAATTGTCCAAATCCTTTCTGCCACCGTTCGCGGACAGTATGCAGATGTTCTAACCTGTACAGAAAGCTACGACGAAAAGACTGCCGCAGAATCTATGAAGGGGGAAGGAATTCTTCTTGTCAGAAATTCTTTTAGCGGGAATTGGCTTCAGAATTTGTTGCGCCATAAGAAAGATTGCCACAAACAAATTATTATATGTCATCCCTACACCGAAGATTTATCTATTGAGCCAGAAAGCCTTTTCCAATATTTCATGCCCATATTCACAACGGATTTTGTAGAGCGTGAGGCTGAAATGTCTGGTGTTATGGGTACGATATTGGTTCGTGGTGGAAAGGCATTTTCATCCTCTCCGAAACCGGGTCTACGCCGGGATTGGTTGGATTGTTTACGCATTAGCCGCATGATGCAAAGGAAAATGCAAGGAATCCTTTTCGATGTGACAGGTATGGCTGAACCGGAGGCAATGGATAATACGGTCGTCGCTTTTGAATATGTTTTGCTTTCTTATGCAGCAGTAACTGGTAAGGGCGAGCAACTGTGCAAGCAGATTCAGGATTCTAATTCGGTCCCGCCGGAGATTAAGACGTATGTTTACGACTTTTTTGACTATGAGGAAAAATAATTGTGCCGTCTGAAGAAATTTTCACCCAACTGGCAAAAGATTTATCTATCCTACGTGGAGAAGCAGAAAATATTGATGCCTGGCGACGCAGGCTGATTTACAGCGCGCTGGGGAAATTGGCGCTGGCGTCTGTTTGGGATGATGAGGGCTTACCTTCACTCCAGCATTTTTCGGCGACTATCACCGAAAGGCAACCATATTATCTGCAAATTCTCGATGCGTGCGCCGATTACCTTGGGGATTTGTCGTTGCTTCGCGATGAAATATACGCAATATATTTGAATGCAGGGGCTTTTTATCATAAAGCAAATTATCTTTCCCCCGCGACCAGTGTCTCTGCGCCTGGCGGAGCAATCAACTTCCTTCGCGGTTGTAACCCACTGTCCGCATTCCCCATGAGCGGGTTGGGAGAATATGCGGTTCATCCCGTCGTTACTCAACGCTACTATCATTCCGCGGTGGAGATGTTTCGACTCCACCGGCCATTTATAAGCCTCGTGACAGAATGTGAAAAGGCAGCCATCTGGGAAAATGCGAACTTTCCGAAGAATTCAGAATTTTTAGCCATGCAGGAGCAGCGAAAATTCGGCTACTGGCAACCGGAGCCTAATCAAACCATCGCCTTTGGTTTGATGCGCGTGCCACTGGAGTTTGACTACCATTATTTCTTATACAGAAAAGTTTCCGACTGTTGGCAATGGTGTCAACTGCCAATTTGGCAAACAAATCCTCATAATAATACAAAAGTCATGCCCGAATGGTTGGCATTAGCCAATGGAATCTTGATGTTAAATCATTTGCTACCACCTGTACACTGTGTGGGTGACGTGAATTTGGTAACAGTATCGTTCCCTTACCTACTTCCACCGGCAGAAGAAACCTTTTTCAAACTCTATTCTTGGCCGATGCCTGATTCAACACTAAATGAATTTTCGCAGCGCATTATGCGGCAGATGGCAAGACCAGCATATCAGTCGTTCACGTCGGTAATGGAATCTCTTGGATATCTCTTCGAGGAGGAAACCTAATGGCAAAAGGCGCATATGAAGTCCACAGCTACCTAAAAAAGGAACTGGAAAACTATATAAAATCGCAGTTTTTTGGAAAATCTCCTCTCTTGTTGTCTGCAATTTCTTCCCGTTTAGATAAGGAAGGCATCCTTTATCAACAACCATATATCGAATCGTCCCCAGCCTATATCTCGGTAGCACATGGCTTGCAAGATGCCGCTATCCCGGTCTGGCTGCGCACCTTTTTCGAGAAATTGGCTGATGCAAACCTTGGCGTGTATCCATCGCCGTTTAAGCATCAGATTGATGCACTGGAAACCGCAATTCAGGGGAAGGACCTGTTTGTTGCAACAGGAACAGGCTCCGGTAAAACCGAATGCTTTATGTGGCCGATTTTGGCAAAACTGGCCCAAGAGGCCAGAGAAACCCCTGATTCGTGGGCGCAGCGAGGTGTTCGTGTTCTTATTATGTACCCAATGAACGCACTGGTTTCTGACCAAATTAGTCGACTGCGTCGCCTAATTGGTGACCCAGAGCACAAATTTGTAAAAATCTTTCGCGAAACTGCGGGAAAAGATGCGCGGCGCCCCCAGTTTGGTATGTACACGGGCCGGACCCCTTATCCGGGGACCACGACCAATTCAGGGGCAGACAAAGAATTAGCACAGACTCTGTCCCGCATATCAAAACCAGCTACTTCGGACCAAGAGGATTTTTATCAATCGCTTCTAAAAGAGGGGCGCATTCCTGCCAAGGAAGATATGCCTGCCTTTATTGGTGCCTTGCGTCAAAGCAAGCACATCCCGAATGACGAGGATGCCGAGCTGATTACCCGGTTCGAAATGCAAAATTGCTGCCCGGATATCCTGATTACTAACTATTCCATGTTGGAATATATGCTTTTCCGCCCCAGAGAAACGAAAATTTGGGATGAAACAAAGAAATGGTTGGATTCATCGCCAGAGAGAAAACTTCTCTTCGTCATTGATGAAGCGCATATGTATCGCGGTTCTTCTGGCGGTGAAGTAGCACTTTTGATTCGGAGATTATTCCACCGCCTAGGTATCGGACGAGACAGGGTGCAGTTTGTTTTAACAACGGCCAGTATGCCAAATAGAACATACGAGGACCGGATGGCGGTACAGGAGTTTGCCCAATCGTTGACTGGAGCGGATTCCTACACCTTTACTTATCTGACCGGTGAAAGGGAAACGATTGCGCCTGGACAGGGTGTGGATATTCCCTTTGTGAAGTTCAAAGGGATAACCCCTGAAGAGATTGAAGCCGAAGGCGCGAAAAAATTGATGGCTCTGAATCAATTTTGGGCGGGGCTACCGGGAGCAACTGTTCCTTTTGCCACGTTGGAAGATGCCTCGTATTGGTTGTATGACCATCTGACCGATTATATCCCTTTCCAATTGCTCCTAAAAGAATGCCGTGGGAATGCCGAATCCCTACACGATTTGGCAAAGGTGATTTTTCCTGCCCAGAAGGAACGCGAGGCGTTGAATGCCGTTAGCGTTTTGTTAGCGATTGCACCATTGGCGCGGAACAAGAAAGGGATGGTTCTTTGCCCGGCGCGAATGCATATGCTGTTTCGCGGAATCAACGGTGTTTATGCCTGTACCAATCCCCAGTGCCCTCACTCCCATACAGACGGGGCACTGACTTTGGGTGAAATATTTCTCTCGGATGCTCACTACACCTGTCCTGAATGTGGCAGTGCCGTGTATGAACTATATAACGACCGCAAATGTGGAGCACTGTTCCTGAAGGGATATGTTCTCAAGTCAGAGATGGATTCTTTGGGACACACCTATTTGTGGCGATATGCCGGGCAGGTGTTTGATGAAAGCACCTTAAAAGAAATCCATTTGTACATTCCCAAAAAAGGGTTTACGCCTAAAAACCGAGGGAAGTATCGACTTCGCCCATGCTATCTGGATAGCCGCAGTGGATTCATCAACTTCCGCGATGATTCGCTTGCTGGCAAGGAAGGCGTTTTGAAGCTCTATTACACCGACTACAGTGAAAAGGGGCGACCGGATACAATTACCTTTCCTACCTGCCCACACTGTAAGCGACGAATGATTGGTTCGGAGTTAACTTCGTTTGCCACGCGCGGAAATTTGTCCTTTTACAATTTGATTAAAGCTCAATTTGATGTACAGCCCCCGGTAAAGGAGAAAGAGAACAATCCTCGCCTTCCCAATGCGGGGCGAAAAGTGCTGCTATTCTCCGATAGCCGGCAGAGAGCCGCTCGTTTAGCCCGCGATATGTCTAATGCGTCCGATATGACGGCGGCGCGCCAGCTGACAGTCCTTGCTATCGACCGAATGCAGAAAGTGGATGAAGAACAGTCTCTGAATGACATATATGGATTTTTTGTGCTGGAAGCTGCGCTTCACCAGGTACAGCTGTACAGCGGCGACAATAGAGCTAAATTTGTAACTAATGATTGCGCAAAGATTCTGCGTGACTACAAACGCCGTTTGCGTGCAGGACGAGCTTGGCATCCATCTCTTACCGTTGGCGACAATGCCCCCGACCAGATGAAAGAGCAACTTTTGCGGATGTTCTGCGGCGGATATGATACGCTCACCTCTGTTGCCCTGTGTTGGCTTTCCCCAACAGATGAGGCAATGTTTGATGCCGTGGACGAACTCGCGGAGGAGGGCCAAACGGTCTCGGACGAAGAGTTTTTGGAGGTGTTCAATGCATGGGTCAGCGTTTGCTGTGACGAGGTTGCTTTGGGACAGACGATTTCTGACGATATCCGACGCAACGTTCGAAAAGGTTATGGTAGTACCGGCTATGGTCTTGAGGACGATTGGAGTATGCCCGCAACAATTTGCGAAAAGATGGGGTGGGACAAAAAAGGGAAAACGCAGGATATTTGGAAGAGAATCTTACAACGTCGTTTCCTTGAAAAAGGAGATTTCGGGAAATGGTATATTGACCTGACAAAAATCAAACCCAACCTCGATTTGAATCATTCTTGGTATCGCTGCCCACGCTGTTCGACGATTACTGCTTTCATGCTGAAAGGGGCCTGTCCAAACTGTGGAGGTGTCATTGACCATCCCATGACGGAAGAGGAACTCAAAGCTTTGGATTTTTGGCGTGTGCCTGCCATCTCTGCTTTGCAAAATCAACCGATTTATGTGATTGACACGGAGGAACACACGGCACAACTTTCGTATAAAGACCAGAGCAATGATATGTGGTCAAGGACCGAGCAATATGAACTGCGGTTCCAAGATTTGATTCAAGAAAATGAATCTCCAGTCGATATTTTAAGTAGTACGACTACGATGGAGGTTGGCATTGATATTGGCTCCTTGATTGCAGTAGGGTTAAGAAACATTCCACCCATGAGAGAAAATTATCAACAGCGCGCCGGACGTGCTGGGCGGCGAGGGGCCAGCCTATCTACCATCGTCACCTATTGCGATAACGGTCCGCACGACACACTCTATTTCCAACACCCAGAGCCCATGTTTCGTGGCGACCCACGCCGGCCTTGGATTGATATTTCCAGTGAGAAACTGATTCAGCGTCATTTGAATATGATTGCATTACAAGAGTTTTTGAAGAGGGAATCAAGCAGTTTGGAACTTATGAGTGCTGCGGATTTTGTCGATGAGAAACTGGACGCCTTTCAAGACTTTCTTCAGGCATTCCAGATGTCAGACTGCGTTTTGATTCCAGCATCGTATCAAGGCAGTTGCCAGTTCAAGGAACCTTTATTGGAAGAGCTTCAAAAATTGAAAGCAAAAAAGGATGCGCACCCTGAACTTTATCAGATTCCAGATGGAGTAACAACGAAAAGCAAATCACTGTTAGATGCACTCTATGAGGAAGGTATCATCCCAACCTATTCTTTCCCTAAAAATGTTGTAAGCACTTATATTTCTAATCAGGAAGGGAAACAGCTTTATCAAGTAGAGCGTGGGCTTGATGTTGCTATTGGTGAATACGCACCTGGCCGTGCAATTGTTGTTGATAAAGCTACTTATCAAATTGGCGGTTTTTACTATCCCGGCAGCGAACGCAGAAAAGGATGTTTGCTTACTCCTGCAAGAGCTTTTGTAGAAGACGAAAACTATTGCAAGGCCGTTATGGAGTGTATGGACTGCGGATGGTTCGGCCTAAAAGAGGATAATGTCAAAGACTGTCCATTTTGCGGTAGTCGCAGCATTATAGAAACTACACCTATGTTGCGCCCGTGGGGGTTCGCTCCCAAGGATGGTCGAGCGATTCCCGAGGTGCAATTGCAAGAAGAACGTACTGTTGTTCAACAGCCGCTATATTCCACTCTGCCCGAATCAGAAACCATGACTGAAATTGCAGGTTGCCGAAATATGCGTATGGCATCTCGAAGCAATCAGCGAATCATCATGATGAACAAAGGCCTTGAGGGAAAAGGGTTTACAGTCTGCTGTGATTGTGGAGCATCCATGCCTGGCGATGACGCCGATGCGCTGAACGGCGTAAACCGGCCCTACATTTCAAAGTATATCCGCAATAGTAAGTGTCGGCATAGCGTTACCAAACATGTAAACCTTGGTTATGATTTTATTACCGATATGCTGGTTTTGGAAATTCGCCTTGACCCCAAACAGGTCGAGACGGAGCGCAAAGACAGCCTGTGGCTTACCCGCGCGGGAACATCGTTGGCAGAAGCGATGCGGTTAGTCATAAGCCGTATCCTGGACATTGAATTCACAGAATTGATGACAGGGTATCGTGTTCGCCGTAAAGGTGCGGAAGCTTTCCTTGATGTGTACATTTACGATAGCCTTTCCAGCGGCGCTGGCTATGCCGCAGGTGTTGCATCTATCATGTCGGATGTTCTTAGCCAGGTTGAAATCATGCTTTCTGGCTGTACATGCGAAAGCGCCTGTCACAACTGTCTTAAGCATTACCGCAACCAAAACCTACATGGTTTACTTGACCGGTATGCAGCTTTGGAGCTCCTGCACTGGGCAAA
>NZ_JACJKP010000015.1 GCF_016901605.1 Gemmiger formicilis | reverse complement strand
CAGGGGGCCGCATTGCCGAGCAGGGCACCCACGAAAGCCTGCTGGCGGCGGGCGGCGGCTATGCCCAACTGTTTGAAGTGCAGAGCAAATACTACCGGGAAGGAGGGGAGCACTATGGCGAAGTCTTCTGAAAACAGCAGCACCTACCGCCGCACCTGGGTGCTCAACCTGCGGGCGTGGAAACTCTGGGCAGAAAAAAGCCCCGCCTATTTCGTGTCCACCCTGCTCAGCGCGGCGGGGCTGGCGCTGGCGCCCTACCTGACCATCTGGCTTTCCGCCCGTATCATTGCCGAACTGGCCGGCGGGCGCGACCCCCGGCAGCTGGCCTTCTGGGCAGTGCTCACGGTGAGTGCCACGGCGGGGCTGGCGTTGCTCAACGGGCTGCTGGGGCGGTGGGCTGCCTATGAGAAAACCCGGCTCCACCCCCGCATGACCCAACATCTGGCCGAAAAAATGCTGGGTATGGACTATGCCCAGATGGACCGGCAGGAAGTCTACGACCTCTACAGCCAGATCGTACAGAACGATATGTGGGCCGGGTACGGGCTGGCCCAGACGCTGGGATTCTTTCCGGATTTCTGCAAGGCGGCCGCCCAGATTCTCGGCGGCATCGGCTTTACGCTCACCCTCTTCCTCACCGATGTGCCGGCGGGCAGCCCGCTGGCGGTGCTCAACGGCCCGCTGGCGCTGGTGGGGGTGCTGGCGGCCATGGTGGGGGCGGTGCTGGCCTCTACTGCCTGCGTCAATGAATCCGGCCTGCGCATGAGCCGTCAGGCGGCGAATATGCGCCTGGCCAACCGGTATTTCAACTTCTACGGTGTTATAGCCATGGATCACAAGCGGGCCGCCGACCTGCGGATGTACAGTCAGCAGGAAAACGTCTGCCACCACTATATGCAGAACAATGCTTTCAGCCGGGGCGGTGCCATGGCCCGGCGGGCCATGGGGGACGTGGGCCTGCTGCGGGCCCTGGCCCAGGCGCTCTCGGCGGTGCTCACCGGCGTGGTGTATCTTTTTGTCTGCCTCAAATCCTGGGCCGGGGCCTTTGATGTGGGCGCCGTCACCCAGTATGTGGGGGCCGCCACCCAGCTGTTCGGCGGTATCTCCCAGCTGCTGCAAACCATGGGGGATATCCGCGCCAACGGCATCTTTCTGGAACGGGTGTATGAATATCTTGACCTGCCCAACCCCATGTACCAGGGCAGCCTGACCACCGAAAAGCGGGCCGACCGCAACTATCAGGTGGAATTCCGGGATGTTTCCTTCCGCTACCCAGGCAGCGACCGCTGGGCGCTGCGCCATGTGAACGTCAAGTTCCGCATCGGCAGCCAGCTGGCCGTGGTGGGGCCCAACGGCAGCGGCAAAACCACCTTTATCAAGCTGCTTTGCCGCCTGTATGACCCCACCGAGGGGGAAATCTTGTTGAACGGCATCGATATCCGCAAATACCGCTACGGGGATTATCTGGCCCTCTTCTCGGTGGTGTTCCAGGACTTCAAACTGCTGGCCCTGCCTTTGGGCGAGAACGTGGCCGGTGCTGCCGACTATGACCGGGACCGGGCCGAGCGCTGCCTGCGGGATGCAGGCTTCGGGGAACGGCTGGACGCCATGCCCAAGGGGCTGGACACCTACCTCTACAAGGACCTGGACAAGGAAGGGGTGGAGATCTCCGGCGGCGAAGCCCAGAAAATCGCCATTGCCCGGGCGCTGTACAAGGACGCGCCCTTCCTGGTGCTGGACGAACCCACCGCCGCCCTGGACCCCATTGCCGAGGCGGAGGTCTACGCCAGCTTTGACGCCATCGCCGGGGACAAAACCGCCATCTACATCAGCCACCGGCTGTCCAGCTGCAAATTCTGCGATGCCATCGCGGTGTTTGACGGCGGCGCCATCGTCCAGACCGGCAGTCACGACGCGCTGGTGGCCGACGAAGAGGGCCTGTACCACCAGCTGTGGCAGGCCCAGGCACAGTATTACAACGAGTGAGCAACGCGGGGCAGAGGACCCCACGGCAGTGCCGTTTATGACCCCCTGCCCGCCCATAACGGACACGGCTTGCAGCCGTGCCCGTTTTTTTTACGTTTTTTACCCGTTTTTTCTCAAAAACCGGTGACATTGGCAACGGACTGTGCTATACTGGGAACGTTGCTGTGCGCCACGAGCACACAAGCATGTCAAAATGCCACTGCGGCGGCTGCCGCAGCCTGGAATAGAAGGAGTCGATACCATGGCAGAGAATATCCGGGAACGCAGCCAGATGGACCCGGCCTATACCTGGCAAATCACCGACCTGTACCCCGACGACAATGCCTGGCAGGCGGACTATGAACGCCTGCAGGGCGTTCTGCAGCAGCTGGCCGGGTATGCGGGTCACCTGAACGACAGCGCCGCCACCCTGCTGGCCTTCCTGCAGCTGCAGGACCAGATGGCGGAACAGGGGGACCGGCTGATTTCCTACGCCTACCGCAAGACCGACGAGGACACCCGTCAGGCGGCCTACCAGGAGATGAGCACCCGGGCGGATAACTTCATTGTGGCCTGGGGGCAGGCGCTGGCCTTTGAAACCCCGGAACTGCTGGCCATCCCCGAGGAGCGTCTTGTTTCCTTTTATAAAGAGGAGCCCCGGCTGGAGCATTACCGGCTGGCGATGGACCGCATCCGCAGCAAAAAGGACCACACCCTTTCCGCTGCGGAGGAAAAACTGCTGGCGGCTGCCGGCAGCATGGGCCAGGCCCCGGGCAACATCTTTGCCCTGATGAACAATGCCGACCTGACCTTTGCAGATGCGGTGGACAGCCAGGGCAACGCCCACCCGCTGACCCACGGCAGCTACGGCTCCCTGATGGAATCCACCGACCGCACCCTGCGGGAATCCACCTTCCACTCCCTGTATGCAGGGTATGGCAAGCTGAAAAACACCTGTGCCGCCGTGCTGGGCGCCCAGATGAAGCAGCTGCAGTTCTTTGCCGAAGCCCGGAAGTATCCTTCGGCGCTGCATGCCGCCCTGGCTGAGACCGAGGTCCCGGTGGAGATCTACCACAACCTGATCGAAACCGTGCACCAGCACCTGCCCGCCATGCACCGCTATGTCAAACTGCGCAAGCGGCTGCTGGGTGTGGACGAACTGCACTACTATGATATGTACGCCCCGGTGGTGGCCGATGAGCAGATGACCATTCCCTTTGCCGAAGGCAAAGAGATGGCTCTGGAAGCGCTGGCGCCCCTGGGGGCGGAGTACCGCTCCATCCTGGAGGAAGGCTTTGCCAACCGCTGGATCGATGTGTACGAAAATACCGGTAAGCGCTCGGGCGCTTACTCTGCCGGTGTGTACGGCGTACACCCCTTTGTGCTGCTGAACTACACCGACACCCTGAACGATGTGTTCACCCTGGTCCATGAGATGGGCCATGCCCTGCATTCCTACCTTTCCAACCGGGAGCAGAGCGTGACCTACTCCGACTACAAGATCTTTGTGGCCGAGGTGGCTTCCACCTGCAACGAGGCGCTGCTGATCCAGCACCTGCTGGGCAAAACCCAGGAACCCAAGCGGCGCGCCTACCTCATCAACCACTTCCTGGAGCGGTTCCGCGCCACCCTCTACCGGCAGACCATGTTTGCCGAGTTCGAGCTGTGGTGCAGCGAGCAGACCCGCCAGGGCAAGGCCCTTACCGCCGATTCCCTCTGCGAAAAGTACGCCGAACTCAACCGGCTGTACTACGGCGACGAGATCGTGGCTGACCCCGAGATCGCGCTGGAGTGGGCCCGCATCCCGCATTTCTACTACAACTTCTACGTCTATCAGTATGCCACCGGCTTTGCCAGTGCGGTGGCGCTGTCCCAGCGCATCCTGCGGGAGGGCGAACCCGCCGTGGCGGATTACCTGCACTTCCTCAGCGGCGGCTGCTCCGCCGACCCCGTCACCCTGCTCAAGGGTGCAGGCGTGGACCTGTCCACCCCCGCACCGGTGGCAAGCGCGCTGGAATATTTCAACACCCTGCTGGACGAGATGGAGGCCCTGCTGGCCCGGTAAGCCGCAGCCCGGCACAAAGCCCCCGTACAAAACTTTTTCGCCGGGAAAAAGCACGATTCATCGCGCTCTTTTTTGGGAAAACCATGAAAGTTTCACCTTTCACACACTTTTCCGACACTTTTGGTTGCTTTTTCTCTGCGGTTTTGCTAAAATATAAACAATTTCTGCCGGAACGGATAAGCCAGTGAGGGTTCCCATTGCTGGTCGTTTCGGTCAGGTTGAAATTTACTGTATCGGGACACAGGAAAGGAATGTACACATGAAAAACAAGAGACTTCTGTCCTTGCTGGTCGCGGGTGCCATGACGGTTTCGTTGGCAGCCTGCGGCGGTCAGGACGCCGTCACCAACAACCCGACGGAAAGCACCGCCACCGAGACCACCGAGACTGCCGCGGAACCCACCAGCGAGCGTCCCACTGAGCCCACCGGCCAGTTGGTCATCGGCACCATCACCCAGGTCGTCAATGAGTTCTACGACACCTCCTTCAACAACAACGCCACGAACTACATGATGTATGACCTGATCCATGGCTGTGACACCGTCACCTACACCATGGAAGGCGAGTTTGCGTTCGACGATACCGTCGTGGCTTCTCACGAGGAGACCGAGAACGAGGACGGCACCAAGACCTACACCATCAAGATCAAGGACGGCCTGGTCTGGAGCGATGGTTCTGCCATCACCGCCAAGGATTACGTCTTCGCTCTGCTGGCTGAGTGCAGCGATGAGATGACCGGTGTGGACGGCTACCCCGGAAACACCTACACCACCATCGTCGGCTACGACGAGTGGCATGACGGCACCGCCGATACCTTCGCGGGCGTCAACCTCATCGACGATATGACCTTCTCCATCACCATCAAGGCTGAGGAGCTGCCCTACCACTGGGATATCTCCTACGCTGCCGTCCGTCCCCGCCCCATGGCTGTCATCGCCCCGGGCTGCGACGTGGTCGGCGGTGACAACGGTGCTTCCATCACCGGCGAGTTCACCACCGAACTGCTGCAGGAGACCATCAACAACATCGACACCGGCTACCGTTACAACCCGCAGGTCACCTGCGGCCCCTACCTGTTCGCCGGCTTCGACGAGGCCAGCCAGCAGGCGACCCTGAAGGTCAACCCCAGCTACCACGGCGACTACCGCGGTGTGAAGCCGGTCATCGAGACCCTGGTCATCCGCACCGTTTCCAGCGATACCATGATGAACGAGCTGGAAGCCGGCACCGTTGACGTGCTGTACGAGTGCTCCGGCGCCGACACCATCAACGCCGGTCTGGACCTGGTGGAAGAGGGCGTTGCTGCCGACACCACCTACTACCGCAACGGCTACGGCAAGGTCCAGTTCGACTGCAGCCAGTTCCCCACCGACAGTGAGAAGGTCCGTCAGGCCATTGCTTACTGCCTGGATCGTAATGAGTTCGCCCGCCAGTACTCCGGCGGTTACGCAGCTGTCGTGGACGCTGCCTACGGCCTGGCTCAGCCTGAATACACCGAGAACGCCGACTGGCTGGCTGAGAACATGAACCACTACGAGATGAACATCGACACCGCCAAGCAGCTGCTGGAAGAGGACGGCTGGACCCTGAATGCGGACGGCACCCCGTACTCCGGCACCGGCACCCGTTACAAGGATGTCAACGGCGAACTGAAGCCCCTGGTCATCACCTGGGCCAACACCTCCGGCAACCCCGTTTCCGACCTGCTCTCCACCATGCTGCCCACCAACATGGCCGAGGCCGGCATGGAACTGCAGGCTACCACCATGGACTTCGCCACTCTGACCTCTGCCATCAGCCATGAGGGCGACACCATCTACAACATGTACAACCTGGCCACCGGTTTTGCCACCGCCAACTCCCCGTGGTACAACTACTCCGAGGACCCGCAGTGGATGACCGCCGGCTACAACTCCAACTGGATCGCCGACAGCGAGCTGTCCAATGCCGCCGGTGCCATGAAGAGCATCCCCTACGAGGACACCGACGCCTGGATGGAAGCATGGCGCACCTACATCCAGATCTGGAACGAGAAACTGCCGGATATCCCCCTGTACTCCGACGAATACTATGACTTCTACTCCACCAAGGTTCAGGGCTGGTACAACTCCTCCATCTGGGGCTGGCAGCGTGCTGTCCTGGATGCCTGGGTCGCAGAATAATCTGTAAATTACCAACACGCGTAACATCACAGTCAGTGACCGGCGGCTCCCCTTTTGCCGGGGGGCCGCCGGCTTTTTAGGAAATGGGGGGAAACCGAATGGGCAAAGGCCGTTATCTGGTCAAACGATTTGTCTATATCGTTTTCGTATTCTTTATCATATCAATCCTGATGTTTTTCATCTACAAATCCATGCCCGGCGACCCGGTTACCATGATGCTGGGCGAGTCCCGCAACAGCATGAAACCCGAAGCCTACCAGGCTTTGTATGACCGTACCCGCCAGGAGTTGGGCCTGGATAAGCCGCTGGTGATCCAGTACCTGATCTGGATCGGCAATATGCTCACCGGCGACTTTGGCTACTCCACCCAGTACAAGCGCCAGGTTGTGGACGTTATCGGCACCCCGATGCTCAACACCCTGATGCTCAATGCCCTGTCCATGGTGGTGACCTTTGCCGTCGCCATCCCGCTGGGCATTGCCACCGCCGTGCGCAAGAATTCTGTGTTCGATAAGTTCGTGCAGGTCATTACCATTGTGGGCTACAGTCTGCCCAGCTTTATCATCGCGCTGCTTTTCATCTTTGCCTTTGCTGTCAAGATCCCGATATTTCCCATCAGCGGTGTGCGATCGGCCGGTTTCAGCGGCGGAACACTGGAACTGGTGCTGGATACCCTGTGGCACATGGCGCTGCCGGTGATCGTATTGTCCATTTCGGGCATCGGTTCCATCACCCGCTATGTGCGTGCCGAGATGATCGACGTGCTGCGCATGGACTACATCAAGACCGCCCGGGCCAAAGGTCTGAAGGAAAAGACGGTCATCTACATGCATGCCTTCCGCAATGCGTTGATTCCCATCGTCACCATTGCCACCGCCTGGGTCGTTACCCTGTTCGGCGGTTCCGTGGTTATCGAAAACGTCTTCCTGTGGCCCGGCCTTGGCCAGATGCTGATCAACGGCCTGCTGCAGCGTGACTTCTCCATCGTTCTGACCATGCAGATGTTCTACGTTGTGCTGTCCCTGACCGGCAACGTTATTATGGACATCGCCTACACCATCGTCGACCCGCGGGTCCGGCTTGAAAACTAAGGAGGTTCCTGACTATGGCAAAGAAAAAGAAAGACGCCGGCAGGAAATCCACCGCAGCAGCGGCCGCCGAGCGCATGGTCATGGGCGGTATGCCCCAGGAGGAACAGGACGACGAGCTGATGCAAAGCCCCTTCCGGATGGTGGTTACCAGCTTCATCCGGGATAAGATCGCCATGATTGGCATGTGCGCCTTTATCTTCATCTTCCTGTGCTGCATGATCCTGCCCTTCTTCTTCCCCATCCAGATGAATTATCAGGATGTCACCCAGGCCAACGTGGCCCCGGGCTTCGGCATGCTGGACATCCCCAAGGCCCTGAAAGACAACGCCCTGGATATTGCCGCGGGCAGCACCTTCTCGGTGGGTATCGACAAGAACGGCAACGTCTACGAGTGGGGCACTTTCCCCACTGATAAGCTGAAAAAGATCCCTTCCAGCTCCGAGATGGGCAAACTGACCATGATCTCGGCCGGTCTGGACCACGTAGTGGCGGTCAATGAGAACAACCAGGTCTTTACCTGGGGCAACGACCGTATGGGTCTGGCCAGCATTCCCATTGAGCTGAAAACCAATACCTCGCCCATCAAGCAGATCTCGGCCGGTTACCAGATCTCTCTGGCCCTGACCGAGAGCGGCAAGCTCTACAACTGGGGCAGCACCTATCTGCTCAGCGTTTCCATTCCCAAAGAAGTACAGGGCAACATTGCCCAGTTTGACGACAACCCCAACATCGTCATGGCCCTGACCAAGGACGGTGAGGTGGTCCCCCTGACCAACTCCACCAACTCCTACACCGCCGTGCCGGAAGAGATCCAGGGCCACACGGTGGACCTGGCCCTGTCCGACGAGAGCGCCGCGGCTGTGACCGATGACGGCCGTGTGTACACCTGGGGCAACAACGTCTACGGTTCCATGAACGTGCCCGAGGAGATCCAGGGCCACGTGACCTCCATCGAGGGCGGCCGGTATCACTTTACCGTCATCCTGGACGACGGCACCGCCTTTACCTGGGGCAACGACAACTTCGGCCAGACCGATGTGCCCAGCTTCAGCGGGGCAGTCACCGACGTGACGGCCGGTTACTACGCCAGCTATGCCATTGATGAAAACGGCCATGCCGAGGGCTGGGGCCTGAAGGGCTACCTGATGGGCACCGACCAGCTGGGCCGTGACGTCTTCCGCCGTCTGCTGGTGGGTGGCCGTATGACCATGACCGTCGGCTTCATCGCGGTCATCATCTCCACCTTCATCGGCGTGCTGGTGGGCGGTATCTCGGGCTACAAGGGCGGCAAGATCGACAACCTGCTCATGCGTCTGACCGAGATCGTCTCCTCCATTCCTTTCCTGCCTTTCTGTATCATTCTGTCCAGTATTCTGGGCAACAGCATCGACGAAACCCAGCGTATCGTGCTGATCATGTTCATTCTGGGCCTGCTGTCCTGGCCGGGCATTGCCCGTCTGGTCCGCGGCAGCGTGCTGGCCGAGCGTGAACAGGAGTTCGTCACCGCCGCCAAGGCGTTGGGCGTCAAGGAATTCGGCATCATTCTGCGCCATATCCTGCCCAACATCATCACCGTCATCATCGTCAACGCCACGCTGGACTTCGCCACCTGCATGCTGACCGAATCCAGCCTGTCCTTCATCGGCTTCGGCGTTACCGAGCCCAACGCCACCTGGGGCAACATGCTCAACGGTGCGCAGAACGGCCAGGTTATCGAGAACTACTGGTGGCGCTGGCTGTTCCCGTCCATTGCGTTCGGCATCTGCACCATCAGCATCAACTGTGTGGGCGACGGCCTGCGCGATGCCATTGACCCCAAATCGAAGGAGAGGTGATCGACGATGAGTTTGCTGGAAGTAAAAAATCTTCATACCTACTTTAAAACCAAAAAGGGTATCGTCAAGGCGGTAAACGACGTCACCTACTCTCTGGACGAGGGCAAGACGCTGGGCATCGTCGGCGAATCCGGCTCCGGCAAGAGTGTTTCTGCCATGAGCATCATCAAGCTGCTGGACGGCAACGGCTGGATCGACAGCGGCAGCGTGACCTTCAACGGCCGCGATATCCTCAGCTGCACCGAGAAGGATATGTACCATATCCGCGGCAACGAGATCTCGGTCATTTTCCAGGAGCCCATGACCAGCCTGAACCCGGTTTTCACGGTGGAACGCCAGATCGGCGAAGTGCTGCGCATCCACCAGAACATGACCAAGAAGGAAGCCTACGCCAAGGCGGTGTCCCTGCTGGCGGATGTCAAGATCCCCAACCCCGAGCGGGTGGCCAAGCAGTACCCCTTCCAGCTGTCCGGCGGTATGCGTCAGCGTGTCATGATCGCCATGGCCCTGGCCTGCAAGCCCAAGCTGCTGATTGCGGACGAACCCACCACCGCCCTGGACGTGACCATCCAGGCGCAGATCCTGAAACTGATGAACGACCTGAAACGCCAGACCGGCACCTCGATCCTCTTCATCACCCATGACCTGGGCGTTATCCATGAAATGGCCGACGAAGTGGCCGTCATGTACTGCGGCCAGATCGTGGAAAAGGCCGACGCCAAGGAGATCTTCCACAAGTCGGTCTATTCGCACCCCTACACCGAGGGCCTGATGATCTCCATTCCCCGGCTGAACACCCCCAAGGGCAAAAAGCTGGATGCCATCCCCGGTGCGGTGCCCAACCCCCTGTACCTGCCCAAGGGCTGCAAGTTTGCGCCCCGCTGCAAGTACTGCACCCAGAAATGCCTGGAGGAGGAGCCGCCCCTGAGCGAGGTAGGTCCCAACCATCTGGTACGTTGCTTCTATGCGGAAAAGGCGGTGAGACAGCAGAATGCAAAATGAGAAGAAAAAGGTACTGTTGGAACTCCGCGATGTGAAGCAGTACTTCCCGGTAAAAAAGACCAAGTTCCGTGAAAAACAGCGGTATGTGCGCGCCAACGACGGTATTACCCTGGATATCTACGAGGGCGAGACCCTGGGCCTGGTAGGTGAGTCCGGCTGCGGCAAGTCCACCCTGGGCCGCACCATCCTGCAGCTGTACCCCCAGAGCCACGGCGACATCCTGTACCATAAGGGCGAGGAAGTCATCGACCTGAAACAGCAGAAGTACGAGCAGATGCGGGTGCTGCGCAAGGACCTGCAGCTGATCTTCCAGGACCCCTATTCTTCGCTGAACCCTCGCATGACGGTGGGCCAGATCATCGGCGAGGGCCTGACCTCCCACGGGATCTACAAAAAGAACGACCCGGCCCTGAAGGAATACATCTTCCAGATCATGGAAGAGTGCGGCCTGGCCACCTATATGTTCAACCGCTACCCGCACCAGTTCTCGGGCGGTCAGCGTCAGCGTATCGGCATTGCCCGCAGCCTGGCCCTGAAACCCAAGTTCGTGGTCTGTGACGAGGCGGTTTCGGCCCTGGACGTGTCCATCCAGTCCCAGATCCTGAACCTGCTGTCCGACCTGAAACAGAAGGCCGGTCTGACCTATCTGTTCATCACCCATGACCTGAGCGTGGTCAAGTACATCAGCGACCGCATCGCCGTTATGTACCTGGGCAACCTGGTGGAGCTGGCCGATGCCGAGGAACTGTTCAGCGATACGCTGCACCCCTACACCGAGGCGCTGCTCTCCGCCATTCCCACCACCGAGGAGGACAACGGCGGCCGTAAGCGCATCCTGCTGGAGGGCGATATCCCCAGCCCGGTGAACCCGCCGGAAGGCTGCAAGTTCCATACCCGCTGCCGTTTCTGCCAGGAGAAGTGCAAGCACGAAGTGCCCGAGTGGCGTGAACTCACCCCCGGCCATTTTGTGGCCTGCCACTTCCCCCTGCATGAGAACAACACCGTTACCGGTGAAGTGATCGAGTAAACCATCCCTGCCGGAAAGGAAACCAAGATCATGTTTTTTCAGAAAAAGCTCAAGCGCGTCATGACCAACCATAAACAGGCCGAGGAGCGCTTTGCCAAAGAGAGGGAGGAACTGCCCCTGGAGAAAAACGACCGCCTGGCCATGATCCTGGCGGCGCTGGTGGTGTTCATTCCGGCCCTGATCGTGGTGGCCGCGGTATTCTTTCTGGTACTCTATGTGTTCTTCCTGCGCTTCCTGTAAAGCAGAAGCGGGGTTCGCCCCGGTCCCGAAACGGCAGGCGGCAGCGCGGTTTTGCGCTTTCCGCCGCTGTGGGGTGAACCCACGGTGCGCGCTGTGAGCGGGCACCTCCCGGAATATCATACAAAAACGGACCCTTCCTGACGGCGTAAGCCAGGGAAGGGTCCGTTTTGTTATATGGGGCAAAGGGCGCGCGGGCAATCTGCCCGGCACCGGGGCAAAGGCCGGAAAAATTACTTCAGCGCGGCGCCATCCCGGAAGGCGTTGCCGGCTTTTTCGCCCAGTTTGCGGTAGGTGTTGTGGATGGGGTCAAAAATAATGGGCTGCAGTTTGTCCGGGTCGATCTTGCCGTCGGCGTCCAGCACGGTTTCGTCGGCGCTCACGTTGACGATCTCACCCACCAGGCGGCAGCTTTCGGGGTCATAGCTGATGAGACGGCATTCCACCGTCATGGGCAGTTCGTCGATGAGGGGCGCATCCACAAAGGCCGAGGGGGTGGTGTGCCAGCCCGCTTTGGCCAGTTTGTCGGCCACCGTGTTTCCCGAAACAATGCCCACATAGTCGCAGGGCACCAGCTGGTCCACAGTGGCCATGCTGACGGTAAAGGCCTTGCGGGCCAGCAGGTTGGCGGTGGTCTTGTGCCCGGCGCTGATGCACAGGGAAAGCTGGGTATCATCGCTGATGCCGCCCCAGGCGGCGTTCATGGCGTCGGGGGTGCCGTCCTCCCCGTAGGTGGCCAGAATGAACACCGGCTGCGGATAGGTCCAGGGTTTGGCTCCAAAATTCTTACGCATAGATAAAACCTCCTGTTTACCAGTTCTTGGGTTCGCCGGTGCTGTCCTGCCGGGTTTTGCGCCGGTCAACCATCTGTACAAACCATTCTACCATATTTGGGTCCTGATGGGAGAAAAATGCGCTCTCTTTTTTGTCCAGCGCGGCAATGGCAGCCATTTCCTCCTCTCCCAGGGTGAAGTCAAACACCGCCAGATTCTCCTGCATGCGCTCCGGATGGGTGGATTTGGGAATCACCACCACGCCCCGCTGCAAATGCCACCGCAGAATGACCTGGGCTGCGGTTTTGCCGTGCTTTTGCCCGATGGCGGTGAGCACCGGGTCCTGGAACAAGCCGCCCCGGCCTTCCCCGAAGGGGGCCCAGGCTTCCGCCTGTACGCCGTATTTGTCCATCCAGTGTTTGGCTTCCTCCTGCTGATGGTAGGGGTGGATCTCCACCTGGTTCACCATGGGGCGGATGCGGGCAAAGCTGGCCAGATCCACCAGACGGTCCGGATAAAAATTAGATACCCCAATGGCCCGCAGCTGCCCCTCCCGGTACAGATCTTCCAGGGCGCGGTAGGCCCCGTAATAATCCGCAAAAGGCTGGTGCAGCAGCACCAGGTCCAGGTAATCGGTCTGCAGTTTGGCCATGGAATCCAGCACCGAAGCCCGGGCGGCGTCGTAGCCGTAATGTTCCACCCAGACTTTGGTGGTAAGGAAAATATCCTGCCGGGGAATGCCGGACTTCTGGATGGCGCTGCCTACCTGTTCTTCGTTGTAATAGCTTTGGGCGGTATCCAGCGAACGGTAGCCCGCGCCCAGGGCATCCAGTACGCAGCGTTCGCATTCCTCCCGGCTTACCTGATAAACGCCATAGCCCAGCATAGGCATGCGCACACCGTTGGAAAGGGTTACATATTCCATTGTCATTTCCTCCGTTTTAAGATTGGCCGCGGTGCCCTCTTGCGTGGGGCGGGCGCCTGTGGTATCCTCAGTGTAGCATCCGGTAGTAACTACCGGTCAAGGGCTGCTTTGTGAATTTATCGTGAACATGCGGGAGGGTGCGCCATGTTGTATTCCATGAAACAGACCTGCGAGAAAACAGGCATGACCTATGAGGCACTGAAATTTTACTGCAACCAGGGGCTGGTGCCCCGCGTAAAGCGGGACCGGGCCAACCGCCGGGTTTTTGATGAGCAGGATATCGCCTGGATCGAAGGACTGGGCTGCCTGAAACGGTGCGGGTTCAGCATCCGGGAGATGTACCATTATATGGAACTTTGCCTGCAGGGGGCGGCCTCCATCCCCGAACGAAAAACCATTCTGGACGAAAAACGGCAGGCTTTGCGGGAACAGATCGCCCAACTGGAAGAAGTAGTGGCCTATGTGGACAATAAACAGGCGTTTTACGACCGGGTCCTGGCCGGGGAACAGCCCTATTTCAGCAATCTGCTGGCCGATGTACAGCCCGGAACGGCGGACCGGTGACCGGTGCCTGTTTTTTCCATCCCCTTGACAACAGGCGGGAAACCCTGTAAACTGAAACACAGTTTCAAATTCAAGGGAGGCACTGCCCGTGGAAGGCAGACAACATTACAAGACCCGGCAGCGGGAACAGATTGCCGCCTACCTGTGTGCCCGGCCGGGGCAGCACGTGACGGCGGCCGAAGTCTGCGCCCACTTTGCCCGGCAGGGTGTCCAGATGGGCAAGGCCACTGTTTACCGCCATCTGGACCGGATGGTGGAGGAAGGGCTGGTGACCAGGTACACGGTGGATGGCTCCACCGGTGCCTGTTATGCCTATACCGGCCCCGGACCGGAACCTGCCGAACCGGCTTGCTACCACTGCAAATGCCAGCAGTGCGGGGCGCTGATCCATCTCCATTGTGACGAGGTGGAACATCTGCGCCTGCATATGCTGGACCACCACGGGTTTGCCCTGGACCCCCGCCGTACGGTGTTTTACGGCATCTGCGAAGCTTGCCGTGCCGCCCGCCGGCCAATGATCATTTTGTAAAGACGGAAAGGAGAACGCCATGCACCCTGTGGGACGTAAAATCGCCGCCTGGACCCTCAGTGTTCTGCTGGCGGTGGGCGTTCTTTTTTCGGCCTGGTTCCTGGCGCGGGAAATCCGCCATGCCTGTACGGGGCAAAGCTGCCCGGTCTGCGCCTGCCTGCAGGCGGCGGCCCGGCAGCTGAAAACCGGTGCGGGTCCCGCAGCCCACGCCGCAGCTGTGTGCAGCGCCGTGTTTGGTGCCGTTATGCTGTCGGGCGGTGCGGTGCAGTACCTGCCCGGGACCACGCCGGTAGCCTGTAAGGTCCGGCTGGACAATTAAACAGACCTCCGTTACCGAGGACGCAGCGCACAAAGCCGTGCGCCGGGCCCCTGGTTTTTTGCGCTCATTTTTCGTTTACATGCCAAAAATCGGAGGACTTTTTTATGAAAATCAGACAAAAAATACTGCCGCTTTTGTTGGCGGCTGCACTGTTGGCCGGCTGCACCGCCCCGGCAGACACTTCTGTACAGACGGCCCAGACCCCGCAGTCGGCCCGGACGGACACCCTGCAGGTGGTGGCCACGATCTACCCGGTGTATGACTGGGTGCGGCAGGTGGTGGGGGAGGATGCCCCCGGTGTGGAAGTGACCCTTTTGCAGGATGGCGGCACCGACCTGCACAGCTATCAGCCTTCGGCCGCGGACCTGGCGGCCATTGCGGACTGTGACCTTCTGGTGTATGTGGGCGGCGCTTCCGATGCCTGGGTGGAGGATGCCCTGCAAAACGCCGCCAACCCGGAACGCCGGACCCTTGACCTGATGGAACTGCTGGGCACCCGGGTCTATGAGGAAGAAACGGTGGAAGGCATGCAGCCCGAGGAGGACCACGACGGGCACGACCATGAAGAAGGGGAAACAGACGAACATATCTGGACTTCGCTGCGCAACGCGGCGGAACTTTCCACCGCCATTGCCGATACCCTGGCCCAGCTGGACCCGGACAACGCCCGGCAGTATACCGAAAGAGCCGCCGACTACAGCGCGGAACTAACGGCGCTGGATGCCGAGTATGCGGCGGTGGTGGAACAGGCGCCGGTAAAAACCCTGCTCTTCGGGGACCGGTTCCCCTTCCGTTACCTGGTGGAAGATTACGGCCTGGCATATTACGCGGCCTTCCCGGGCTGTTCGGCCGAAACCGAAGCCAGCTTTGAAACGGTGGCCTTTTTGAGTGAAAAACTGCAGGAACTGAATCTGCCTGCGGTGCTGACCATAGAAGGATCGGACGGCAAAATTGCCCAGACCATCCGGCAGAACGCCGGGGGCAGCTGCCAGGTGCTGACGCTGGATTCCCTGCAGGGGACCACGGCGGCCGACGCAGACCGGGGCGTGACCTATCTTTCGGTGATGCGGCAGAACCTGACGGTGCTGCGCCAGGCCCTGGGGGCCGGGGAGGCGGCATAATGGCACAGATTCTGGGAGAAAACCTGACCCTGGGGTATGACGGCAAAGCGGTGCTGCAGGGGCTGAACTTCACGGTGGAAGCAGGGGATTATCTCTGCATCGTGGGGGAGAACGGCAGCGGCAAAACCACCCTCATGAAGACCCTGCTGAGGCTGCAGCCGCCCTTGGCCGGTGCGATCCGGTTCGGGGACGGTCTGACCCGGCAGGATATCGGGTATCTGCCGCAGCAGACCGAGGTGCAGCGGGATTTCCCCGCATTGGTGCGGGAAATTGTCCGCTCCGGATTTCAGGGGCGCTGCGGGCTCCGTCCCTTCTATACCCGCGCCGAAAAGGCGGAGGCGGAGCGGATGCTCCAAAAAGTGGGGGCGGCCGACCTGGCGGGCCGGTGTTACCGGGAACTTTCCGGCGGTCAGCAGCAGCGGGTCCTGCTGGCCCGGGCCCTGTGCGCAGCCCGGCGGGCCCTGCTGCTGGATGAACCGGTCACCGGTCTGGACCCCGATGCGGCAGCCGCCATGTATGACCTGATCGCAGACCTGAACGCCGAGGGCGTCACCATCCTGATGGTCACCCACGATGTGGGCCCCGCCCTGCAGGCAGCCAACCGCATTTTGCATATCGGCGGCAGCCTGTTCTGCGGCAGCCGGGAAGAATATCTGCAGACGGGCGCCGGGCGCCGCTTTGCCCGGCAGGAAGGAGCACCGGCATGATCGAAACATTGCAGTTCTACTGGACCTACCCCTTTGTGCGGTATGCACTGGTGGTCGGGGTGCTCATTGCCCTTTGTTCCTCACTGTTCGGGGTCACGCTGGTGCTCAAACGTTTTTCCTATTTGGGCGACGGGCTTTCCCATGTGGCTTTCGGGGCTATGTCGGTGGCTACGGTGCTGCGTCTGGCCGATACCATGCTGCTGGTACTGCCCGTCACGGTGGTCTGCGCCGTACTGCTGCTGCGGGGCGGCCGGAACGCCAAGATCCGGGGAGATGCCGCGGTGGGGATGCTGTCGGTGGGAGCGCTGGCATTCGGCTATCTGGTGGTCAACCTCTTTTCCACATCGCCCAATCTGTCGGGGGATGTATGCAGCACCCTGTTCGGCTCCACCTCCATCCTCACCCTTACAGAAGAGGAAGTCTGGCTTTGCGCCGGGCTGTCGGTGGTTGTGGTGGCGCTCTTTGTGCTGCTGTACCAAAAGATCTTTGCAGTCACCTTTGACGAAACTTTTGCCCAGGCGTCGGGGGTCAATGCCCGGCACTGGCAGCTGCTGCTGGCAGTCATCATTGCGGTCATCATCGTGCTGGCCATGTATCTGGTGGGCTCGCTGCTGATTTCGGCGCTGATCATCTTCCCGGCATTGGCAGCCATGGGGGTATGCCGCAGTTTTCTGGGGGTTACCATTTGTGCGGCGGTGTTTTCGGTGGCCTGCGCGGCGGCGGGCATCCTGCTGGCGGTGCTGGCCGGCACACCGGTAGGGGCCACTATCGTGGCGGTGGACGCGGCAGGTTTTGTCCTGTTCCGTTTGGCCGGTGCGCTGCGAGGGGCCGCATGAGCCGCCGCCTGGTCTGCGCCCTGTTGGCGCTGCTGCTTACAGGCTGTGCCGGAACCGGGGCGCAGCCGGTCCCCACAGCAACCCCGGCGGTCACGGCGACCCCGTCGGCACCGGTTTCCACCCTGACGCCTGCACCCACCAGGGACCCGGAAGCAGTCGACGTGGACCTGACGGAACTTTCCTCCACCATGGTCTTTGCGGAGGTGGCTGCCATGGTCCGCGACCCGGAGCAATACCTGGGCAAGCGGGTGCGGATGCAAGGGCAGCTGGCGGTCTACCCGGCCAACCCGGCATTGGATGTGGACTACTTTTATACGGTAGTTGTCCAGGATGCCACCGCCTGCTGCCAGCAGGGGCTGGAATTTATCTGGGAAGACGGGACGCAGCCCGAAGCGGGCACCGAGCTGGTGGTCACCGGTATTTTTACGGAATATGACTGCGGCGGATTGCCAAGCCACCATATTGTGGCGGAAAGCGTGGAAACGACAGGCTAACTTTGCCGGCGGCTGCCGGAACACGGGACCCCCGGCCCGGAATAAATGGCGGCCTCCAACGGCGGAG
Organism: Gemmiger formicilis; assembly: GCF_016901605.1. Taxonomy (GTDB): domain Bacteria; phylum Bacillota; class Clostridia; order Oscillospirales; family Ruminococcaceae; genus Gemmiger; species Gemmiger formicilis_B. The sequence continues at coordinate 8,688 of NZ_JACJKP010000015.1, read as the reverse complement.
GGCAGGAATACAAAAGTACGGAAGCAGACCCCGATTCCCTTACAGGAAAATCGGGGTCTGCTTTTGTGAATTGAAGCAATCTCCGGTGAATTCTATTCGGTTCCGGAAAGTTCATTCGCAAAGAAAGTCATACAACCGTATACAAAACATGCGGAAATTTCACATGATATGGACATATGTTGCCGCATTTGCAAAAAACGTCACAATTCGACAAAAATATCATCGCAGGAAAGCGAAAAAGCGTTGCGGCAAAATGAAAAGAATAAAGCGGAAATAGCGGCGAATATTTCTACAAATGTTACAAAACGGCATACAGTCTATTGATTTTTGATGAACTGTATGGAAAGATATACATCAAATTCTACCACGGAAAGTGCGCAATCGACGGCATTCAAGCGGCCGAAAAGAGAAGGAAAGTGCAGCTTTCCGGGCCAGAAAAAGCCGTACAAAATACGGTCTCCCGCTCGGGAGCAAGGCCCAGCCGGAGCGGGCAGAATTTTGTCTCAGGCGGACGCAAACAGTCGAATGGCAGCAGAAAAGAAGTGCTTTTCCAGCCAAACGGCTTTTTGAATAAATGTACGTTATATACCCTTTGCACATTTGACCAAGGAGGACTCAGCGGATGAAAATCCATTTCAAACGCATCGTCAGCACCATCTGTGCGCTGGCGTTGTGCGCAAGTATGGTCCCCACTTCGGCTCTGGCACTGGAAACGCCCGCCGCTACGTCGGCCCGCGAGGTGTACCTGTTTGTTGCCATCCCCGGAGAAAGTGTTGTCAGTGAAGTGGGCTCGGATTATTATTACCTGACCAGCGGCGGTAAGGTCAGCGGTAAGGCAAGTACATCCATGGAGCCGGATATCAGCCCCACCGACGAAGAGCGCATCACGCAGTATGTTTCCAGCTGGCCCACGGACCTGGACCGCAAAACGGGTACCAGCAGCTGGACCATCAATGAGACAACCGGCGAAGTCACGAAGTTCAGCCTGGTACTGGGGGATAAGACATATACCAGTGATGAGTACGGTCTCCGTTGGGCTAAGTTCAGCTACGCCGACACGTCCAGCTTTAAAATGCAGTATCATGTGGATGCGATCCTCTACGAAAAGACCACGGTGGAAAAGGTCATCGATACGCTGAACCTCAGCAAACAGGTGACGGATTACGCCCTGGATTCCAACGGCGGTGAGCAGACCAGCGCAAGCTTTACGTTCAATATCGTGGACGTGAATGCGCAGGGTGATGTACTGGGCAAGGTTTTGATCCCGCTGACTGTTACGGCAAACGGCAAGGATGCGGTCAAACTGGATGCCGGTACGTACGCTCATACGGAACTGGCGCCCGGTTACTACAAGGTGGTCGAGGTACAGAACGAAAACGACCTGAAAGCCTGGAATGCTGCCAACGAAGTGTACTTTACTGTGTACACGAACGGCGAGGTGGAACTTACCGAGAACAAGGGATCTGCGTCCACCATTACCAACAGCGCGAAAAAGTATTCTGTAACGTATGAACTGATGGGCGGCACTGGTACGATTGACGCTGCCAGTGGCCTGAAGTACAACCAGACGTACAAGATCTCCGAAACAGTACCCACCAAGTCCGGCAATGTTTTCCGCGGTTGGAGTGAGAGCAGCACCGGTGATGCGGTGTACCAGCCCGAACAGGAAATCACGATTGACGGAAGCAAGACCCTGTATGCGGTCTGGAGCCAGGCTGCTGTGACCAAAAAGGGCGATACCGCCATCATTACCTACAGCTACACCGTAGATGAGGACGGCCGCTCTCCTGAGGATGAGAAGAGCCTGACCAACAGCGCGTCCGCTTCTGCGGGTGTGACCCAGGGCAACAGCCGTTCGACCCACAACTTCGTGGAAGTCCCCGCACTGGATGTGACCAAGACCGGTACGCCCAACGTGAGCGAAACCGGTATCATGCAGATCAGCTACACCATCGACGTGACCAACACGGGCAACGCCGCCCTGTCTCAGGTGGTGTTGGAGGATGACAAGTTCCAGGGCACCGTTGAGGTCAAGAAGGGCGACACTGCTGTGAGCGCCAGCCTGAACGGCACCGAACTGACTGTATCCGAGCCTCTGGCCGTGGGCGACACCATGACCGTTACTTACAACTATGAAGTGACCGAAGAGGCGGCAGAGGACGGCACCCTGACGGTGACCAATACCGTTAATGTGACCGGTACCACGGCTGACAACGTGACGACAACCAAGCCGGCTACGGCGGACACCGAAGTTTACGCCGGCGAAGTCGAGCTGAAACTGGCCCCCATTGTTATCTACACCGGCGGCGACGGCAGCAACCAGGCTGTTGTTGGCGATGACGGTGAAATGTTCGATGCGAATGAGGCTGGTCTGCCCACCTTTGGTATGACCATGACGCTGCCCGACAACACGCCTGTGACGGTGGAGGACAATGAAGCGGCAGCAGAGCTGTATGACGTTACCTCTGACGATGGCGAGCGTGCCAACTTCAAATGGAGTGCTGTTGCCTACAATGGTAATGCTACCGTGCTGATGCAGCTTACGCCGGAAAAGGGAACGGATGCAGCCCGCATCAAGCTGATCGATGATAAGGGCAACGCCGTTACTTCGGACGAGTTCTCCGTGGAAGACACTCTGTGCCAGACTTATGACACTGAGCTCTATGTGCAGGAAGAAGAAGGCACCCAGATCATTGCTGAAGTGAATGGCAAGTACTACAACATCCACTACGAGAATTCTACGCTGACCATCCGCGGCACTACGCCGGATGCCAAGACCAATACGGTGGCCAACGACGCTTCTCAGCTGAAGCCGGATGTGGATGTGCCGCAGGCCGTGGTGCCCAGCGATGCCAGCTACTACGTCAGCGGCAATGGCGACAACTCCGGTGTGCTGAAGGTTGAGGATACCAGTTCTGTCTCTCTGCTGGTGGACGAAATCGTTGACCAGTCTGTGGAGACCGATCAGCAGTATGTCCAGATGATGAAGGACAAGGTGGAAGCCGATGGCGGCGTCCTGGGCAGGGTTCCCGCGGACACTACCCGCACCTGGCGCTTCTTCTACATGGACCTGGTGCTGGCCAACAACGGCAACGCTGTGCTGACCACTGATAAGGATGTGACCATCTATTGGCCGTATCCGGACGGTGTGACCTATCAGGATGTTGTGGACGGCAAGTATGATGTGAAGGTTCTGCACTACACCGGTCTGAACCGTAACTATGCATCGGATGCCTTTGCAACCGAACTGAATGATTGCCGCATGGCAGTTTACACGGTAACGCCGACCAAACAGGGTCTGTGCTTCACCGTGCCCAGCAGCGACGGCTTCTCTCCGTATGCGCTGGTGTACCAGACCACTACCACCAGCAATACCACCGAGAGCAAGGCAACGGCTCCTGCCGCTACGCCGGCTCCCACTGCGGCATCCATCATCCCGCAGACGGGCGACAGCCTGCCCCTCGGCCTGCTGTTTGCAGTGGCCGGCCTGGCAGTGGCTGCTATGGTTGCGCTGACGGTCGTCTACCGTCGCCGCCGGGATAAGTAATACCTCCATCAGGTATTGCGCCTGAACGGTAAAAATAACGGCAAAAGCGCCGGGGCGAAAGCCCCGGCGCTTTTTTGCCTTTCAGCCAAAGGGAACGGCTTTCCGCAGGCAGAAAAATCTGGTATAATGTACCATACTTATGGCGCAGCTTTCCGGCCCTTGCTGCGGCGGCGCCAACGGGACACGGCGGCTGCGCGGTGCGTGGCCGCCGTGTCCGTGTGTGAAATCATTGGGAGGGTTGGTCTATGGATTGGTCATCGATCGGGCGGAATCTCCGCCAGTACCGGCAGGAAAGTGGTCTTCGGCAGGAGGACCTGGCCCGTGCCGCAGGGTTGAGCGTCAACTATATCGGCATGGTGGAGCGTGGCGAAAAAATCCCCTCGCTGGAAACCTTTGTGGCGCTGCTGAACCGGCTGCATGTTTCGGCGGATATGGTACTCACCGATGTGGTAGATACCGGCTACACTGTCAAGCAGTCCATGCTGGCGGAGCAGGTGGGGCGCCTGCCTGCCGCTGAGCGGGAACGGATCTATGCGGTGGTTCAGGTGCTGGTAGACCGGGCCGACACCGGCGAAGCCTGAGCCGGGCTTTCCGGCGCAGGGGGCTCGTGAGGTGTCTCATAGACGGCGCGTACAAAATCGTACCGGTTGGACCGCTTTTTGTACTGGTCGGGGGGCAGACCTTTCTCGGCCCGGAACACCTTGCCGAAATAGTTGTTGTTGCTGTACCCCACCTGCTGTGCAATTTGTTCCATGGTGTAGTCGGTGTTGGTCATAAGCAGGCGGCAGGCTTTGGCCAGCCGCACCTCCCGGATGTATTTCCCCGGGGAAACGCCGAACTTGTGCTGAAATTCCTTGCACAGGTAATATTTGGACAACCCCGCATGGTCCGCCACCAGGTCCAGGTTCAGGTTGGGGTTGTGGTAGTTCTGGTCAATGTAGGATTTGGCTGCATCCACCCGGGAACGCTCGGTTCCCGTAACCGCCAGGGCACAGGCGGTCAGCTCCATCCAAAGGTCGTAGGCCAGGCGGGAATTTTCAAACAGGGTGCCTACCGAATCCTCCAGCGCCTTCCGGTAAAGAGTCACCATCCGCTCCGCCAAAGGTGTACCCAGCCCTACCGGCACCACCGGCCCCGTATGGCCGTAGATCTTGCGCAGCAGGGGCAGGCATTCTTTGCTGAATTCAAAGTAAAGAAACTCCCAGTGGGAGGAATTTTCCGGCAGATAATAGCGGCTTTTGCCCGGAATATCAATGACGAAGGCATCCCCCGGTGCTACGGGATACAGCAGGTCGTCCAGCTGCAGGGCCCCGGCACCGTCCAGGCAAAACTGGATCAGGCAGTGTTCGTCGCGGCGGTTGTGGTTGTCCCAGCAATAGGTGGGGGTGTCCACATACTGCAGCCCGGCGCCTTTCAATGTCAGCAGCGGCAGGTCGGAAGAAAAACGGAAACCGACCGAATGATGGGGCAGAGGATACATGAGAAAACCTCCTTCCAGGTGGTACCTTTATGGTAGCATGAATGGAAGATGTCCGCAAGAATTTACCATGGGGAAAAAACAACCACCCGGTCGCCCTTTGTGGAAAACGATCCGTCCGGCAGTTTGGGTTTTTGCCAGCTGCCGGGCGGATTTCTTTGTTTTTATGCAGAATCCTTCTAAAAAGCATATGTGCGGAGGAAATGACAAGAATTTACCATTCAAAGCCCGTCCTTACCATTTACCCGGCAGATAAACAGCGGTATGATAAGGATATCAAAAGAGAGGAGCATTAAGAGAGGAGCATTATATGATACGCTTTGAAGAACAAGAAAATGCTTTTTATCTGGACAATGGGCGCATCACCTACTGCTTCGGCATTGCCAAGGGCCGCTGGCTGGAAAGCCGCTGGTTCGGCCGCCATATCCGCCGCATAGGGGGCAGCGCCCGTCCCCGGTATTTTGACCGTGGATTCTGTTCCAACCCGGACCCGGAGGACAAGAAATTCTCTCTGGACACATTGCCCCAGGAATACCCGGGCATGAACGAGGGGGATTTCCGCAGCCCGGCCTATGGTATCCAGACAGCGGACGGCCGGCGTGTGACCCGGTTCGTCTACCGGGATTACCGGATTCTGCCGGGCAAACCGCCGCTGACCGGTCTGCCGGCTGTCTATGCCGAAGGTGAGGAGGAAGCCGAGACCCTGGTGGTGCGGCTGGAAGATACCGCCACCCGGGCGCAGCTGCTGCTGTATTATACCATCTTCCGGGAGTATGACGCCATCTGCCGCCATGTGGAGGTGGTCGCCGGTCCCGAAGAACCGCTGCAGCTGGAAACCCTGATGGCCATGAGCCTGGATTTTCCCCGTGCCGACTATGACCTGCTGACGCTCTCCGGTGCGCACTTGCAGGAAAAAACCATAACCCGCCGCCCGGTCACGGCGGATTCCGTCACGCTGGAAAGCAGCCGCGGCGCCAGCAGCCCGCAGCAGACCCCCTGTGTGCTGCTGACCGACCCCAACACAGACGAGGACCGGGGCCGGGCATGGGGGATCAACTTGGTGTACAGCGGGGATTTCCGGGCGGTGGTACAAAAGGAACCCTTTGGCGGGGTGCGGGTGCAGATGGGGTTCAATCCCCAGACGTTCGGCTGGCAGCTGGCCCCTGCCCGGCGGTTTGTCAGCCCCGAAGCGGTGCTGGTCTACTCCGATGCAGGGCTGAACGGCCTGTCCCACACCTTCCACCGGCTGTATGCCCGGCGCCTTTGCCGCGGGTATTGGCGGGACCGGACGCGCCCGGTGCTGCTTAACAGCTGGGAGGCGTTCACCTTCTCCATCGACGAGGAAAAATGCCTGTCCCTGGCCCGGCAGGCCGCCGACCTGGGCATGGAACTTTTTGTGCTGGATGACGGCTGGTTCCGCAACCGCACCGACGACCACCGTGCGCTGGGGGACTGGACGGCTGATCCCCGCAAATTCCCCCATGGACTGGGGAATCTGGCCCGGAAAATCCGGGAAGCCGGGGTGGCGTTCGGCATCTGGTTCGAGCCGGAAATGGTCAACCGTGACAGCGATTTGTACCGCGCCCATCCGGACTGGATCATCCGCAGCCCCCGCTACGAACCGGTGCCCAGCCGCAACCAGTTTGTGCTGGACCTGTCCAACCCGGCGGTGTGTGATTATCTGGTAGAGTCGGTGGCCCGTGTGCTGCAGGAAACCGGCGCTGCCTACGTCAAGTGGGATATGAACCGCCATATTACCGATTTGGGCTCCGCCTGGCTGCCGCCGGAACGGCAGCGGGAACTGTCCCACCGGTATATGCTGGGCCTGTATGACGTATTGGAACGGCTTACCGCCCGGTTCCCCCGGGTACTGTTCGAGGGCTGCTCCAGCGGCGGCGGCCGGTTCGATGCGGGAATGCTCTACTACATGCCCCAGACCTGGACCAGCGACAACACCGACGCCGTCTGCCGGCTGCAGATTCAGTACGGCACCAGTATGCTGTTCCCGCCGGTGACCATGGGGGCGCATGTGTCGGCGGTGCCCAACCACCAGACGGGGCGCATCACACCGCTGGCCACCCGTTTTGCGGCGGCCATGTCGGGCAATCTGGGGTACGAGATGGATATCCGGACCCTGAGCGAAGCGGAACGGGAAGAGATCCGGGCGCAGATCGCTCTCTACAAGGAACTGCGGGAAACCCTGCAGCAGGGCACCTTTTACCGGCTGCGGGACCCCGGAACAGGCAACGAAGCAGCCTGGAATTTTGTTTCGGCGGACGGGCAAACGGTGGTCTGCTGCGCGTTCCGCATTCTGGCCGACCCGCTGCGCCGCACCACCGCCGTGCGCCTGCGGGGGCTGGACCCCGAGGCCGACTACCGGCGGGAAGGGGATAACGCCGTGTTTGGCGGTGATGAACTGATGGAATCCGGCCTGGCTGCCGACCCGCTGCGACAGGACTTTACGGCGGCCGTGACGGTATTGCATAAAGTATAAAACTGGGAGGAAAACAACATGACGAAAGAAGAACGCTACCAGGCGGCTGCTGAACAGCTGGTGGAATTGGTAGGCGGCCCCGACAACATCATCAGCGCGGCCCACTGTGCCACCCGCCTGCGTCTGGTGCTGAAGGACGAGTCCAAGGCGGATGTGGACGGCATCCTCAAGGTGGATCTGGTCAAAGGGCAGTTTGCCAATGCGGGCCAGTTCCAGATCATCATCGGCAGCGGCACGGTGGATGAAGTGTACAAGCGGTTTATTCCGTTGGCCGGGGTGGCCGAGGCCACCAAAAGCGACGTGAAAAAGGCTGCGGACAAAAAGCTGAATCCGCTGCAGCAGCTGGTCAAGACCCTGTCCGATGTGTTTGTGCCGCTGATTCCCGCCCTGGTGGCCAGCGGTCTGATGATGGGCCTGAACAATGTTATGACTGCCAGCGGGCTCTTCTTCCCGGACCAGTCCCTGGTGGAAGCCTTCCCCGGGCTGGCCGACCTGGCATCCATGATCAACACCTGCGCCAGTGCCGCCTATTCCTTCCTGCCCATCCTCATCGGCTTCTCCGCTGCCAAAATGTTCGGCGGCAACCCCTATCTGGGCGCCGTCATCGGTATGATCATGGTCTCCGGCGATTTGCTCAACGCCTACAGCTACGGCGACGCGGTGACCGCCGGTACCGTGCCGGTGTGGAACATCTTCGGCCTGACCATCGACAAGGTGGGCTACCAGGGTACCGTGCTGCCGGTTCTGGCCGCCGCCTTCCTGCTGGCCCAGATCGAAAAGTGGCTGCACAAGCGTGTGCCCGAAGTGCTGGACAACCTGGTGACGCCGCTCTTCTCGGTGCTGATCACCGCTTTCCTCACCTTTACCGTGGTGGGCGGCGTGATGCGCACCGCCGGTGACTGGATCACCAACGGCCTGCTGTGGCTGCATGATTCCCTCGGCGTGGTAGGCGGCATGATCTTCGGCTTCCTGTATGCGCCGCTGACCATGACCGGTATGCACCACAGCCTGCTGCCGGTGGATATCCAGCTGGTGGCAGCCGGCGGTTCCTTCCTGCTGGCCATTGCTTCCTGCAACAACGTGGCCCAGGGCGGCGCCACGCTCTGCGCCATGCTGCGTACCCACGACAAAAAACTTAAAAGTGTGGCAGCCACTTCCGGCATTTCGGCG
>NZ_JACJKP010000140.1 GCF_016901605.1 Gemmiger formicilis | reverse complement strand
GGCGTTGCCGCCTTTGATTTACGCCCGGGTCACGGCCGATGGCGTAGAACGCTTTTAACACGAATTGAATGAAAAAACTCCCGGTCGCCGCGTGTATCGCACGGTGACCGGGAGTTTATTATTTTGTTTTGCGGTGCTGCAGCCAAAAGACCTTCCATTTGCCGTAGCCGTTCGGTTTATCCGTGGCAAATTCTTCGGTCAATACATAACGTTTGCGAAGTCCGTCGAACTGTAAAGCATTTCCGCTTTCCTGCACATCGGTAAGAGTACGCGGCAAAGCGGTACGCTGACTTTCAAATTCCGGCTCTTTATCCCAAAGGATGTTGCCGTCGGCATCAAAACCATGAGCCCAGACGCTGAATACCAGGCAGGCGGCTTCGCCGTAACAATAGCGTTCAAAGCGGATGCGGCCATCCAGGTAAAATAGCAGGCAGTCACGGAAATGGGTTTCCAGTTCCTTTTCGTAACGGCGCCCACAGGCGGAACCGGCAAAATCAGCAGCGTTGGCGGTCATAACAGAATCCTCCCCAATGGATTATGGCTCTATTATATCGCCGGGAGGAAACTTTGGCAACCGGCAGAGGTTCAGCTTTTTACATCCCGGTGGGTCAACAACAATTGAGCCAACAGAAAAAATGCCACAAGCCAGAGAAAACAGGAAACCACAAAGGGGAGATAACTGCCGGCAAGCAGATCCTCACTTTTGTTGGAATTCATGCCATATTGCATCAGTGCGTAGGGCCAATAGAGCCCACGGCTGCGGCTGGCAGCCAGCATACCGACAATGCCACCAAACAATCCAATGAAAATGGGGACCGCAAAGCTGCGAATAATCATGGAAAGAATCAGCTGAAGAGCCACCACGCTCAATCCGCCAAGCATGCCACGCAAAAGGTAGAAAAATGTTTCCGGAGGTGGCCAGCCAGGCAGAGAAGCAAAAACTTTGCCGCACAGAAAATACAGAAAAAAGATGAATAACTGGGTCAGCAGCACCAGCTTGATGACCACTACAAACTTGGCGAAAAATAAAGCCAACGGGCGGACGGGGGAAGCCATGATCAGATTCCAGTTGTGGCCAAGATGTTCAAGCCGCCACAGATAAGCGGCATAGATGGCGACCATAGCCGGAAAAAAGAATAGTGAATAGAACAATGTATGCTGTGTCCAAAGGCTATACCAGGATTTTGTCAAAAGTTCCAGATTCTGCAGATAATTGAACGTACCGTACCCGGCCGAAATCACAGGCAACAGAAAGAACATGATCCAAATCGGGGAAGCATGCAGTTTTCGGTTTTCGGCCTGTATGCAGCGGTATAACATGAATCACACCTCCTTTTGGCGAATGGCACGCCAGGTAAAAGAGAAGAAGAAAATTGCCAATGCGGCGCACCATATCAACAGCGGATAATTGAAAGACCGAATCCCGTACACGACGATCCGGGTATCGGGGTCCCAAGAAGCCAGAATATAGCTGTTAAGGGGAATATAGTACCCCCAGGGGACGAAATATCCGACAATCGGCGGCATAAAACCCGAAAATAGACCCACCAGCGCACCGGTAATCCCGACACATAAGGCCGGCAGAGGATTGGCCAGTAAAATAGTCAGGAGCATTTCAGAGAAGAAAAGCATCAGGCTGACAGTACAGGTACATAGGAAATAGTACAAAATCTGTTCTACAGGCGGGAAATCCTGGTACCCGTACCATGATCCAAGCCCTAAGGCACCAGCCAGTTCCAGAATAGTAATCAGAATAACTTCGCCAATTCCCAACAGGGCTTTGGCAGTAAATAAACTGCGACGGCTTTGGAGTGTATACAGCAGCTTTGGAAAATTGCCTTTGATTTCCACATCCCAAAGGCGGCTGGCCAGCATAGCCATACCCACCGGCATCAAAACGGTGTTCATCATGGGTAATGCATAAAACAGTGCGTGAAAGGCATCGTCCAGATTTTCGGTACTATCGGGAGCAGCGTATCCTGCCCATACCAGGGTTGCCGTGGGAATCAGCAGACAAGCGAGAAGGTCGTGACGTCGTTTGGCTTTTTGCAGTTCGGCACGCAGACTTCGCAGCATTTACGACACCCCCTTGGCATCGGTCAGGCTCAAAAAGATCTCTTCCAACGATTTGGTATGCCGCGTTAGTTCTACAATGCCTGCACCACTGTCGGCAAGCGTCTGAACCAGTCCTGCCACCAGTTCATCGCGCAGTGGTGGCAGGGTGAGAAGATCCTCTTTGAGCTGTGCCGAAATACCGTTGTTCCGCAATACAGGCAGGGCCTTTTGTGGGTGCAGCACCCGCAAAGTAAGGCTGCCGCGGCTGTGCCGTTGCAATTCCCGCAGTGAACCTTCAAAAAGCATTTTCCCTTGATTGATGATTCCTACCTGTGTTACCAGTTGCTCCATTTCACCCAGCAGATGGCTGGATACCAGAACAGTCGCGCCGGTAGTTTCGGGCATATCGGCAAGCAAAGAACGCATCTCCTGTATGCCGGCAGGGTCCAGACCGTTGGTGGGTTCATCCAGAATCAGCAGTTTGGGATCTCCCATCAACGCCATGGCAATACCCAGCCGCTGCTTCATACCAAGGGAATATTGGCCGACTTTCCGGTTTCGGTCACCGGTCAGGTGTACGATTTCCAGTACACGGGCAATATCCTTGTGGGGGATACCTTTCAGGTCTGCCACGATCTGCAGATTTTCCTGGGCACTCAGGTGCAGATAACCCGACGGCGATTCAATAAGACTGCCAGTCTGGCGCAACAGCGGTAATCTGTTTTTCGCGGTCAATTCCTGCCCCAGCAGGAATACCTGCCCGGCGCTGGGATGGATAAGGCCTAACAGCATTTTCATGGTGGTGCTTTTGCCGGCACCGTTGGGACCGATAAATCCATATACACATCCCTCCGGAACGTGCAGTTGGATATGGTCTACGGCCAGATGCTTGCCGTACGCTTTACACAGCGCGTTGGTTTCAATCACGGTTTGCATGGTGTTCGCTCCTTTTTTGTTGATTTTGAGAACACCTGTATTTTACCGTCCCCAGCTTAAAGCAAGAGAAAGGCAGGCTTAATTTTGCCTTAAGAATCAGGCAGCGACATGACAGCTGCAGGGCGGATGCGTTATAATACAAAAGAGGTGGAAAACATGCAAACAATCTATGATGCACGGTTGCTGCTGGTGGACGATACTCCGGAGTTGCTGGATTTACTGTGTGAACATCTGCGGGCAGCCGGCTACCGGTATATTACAACAGCGATTGATTGCCGGACTGCGCGGGAGGCTTTTGCACAACAACAGCCGGAACTGATGATTCTGGATATCAATCTTCCCGATGGTGATGGGTTTGCATTGTTTCGGCAATTACGAGCCCAAGCCGATGTACCGGCACTATTCCTTTCGGCCCGGGATGCAGATGCGGACCGGTTGTTTGGATTGGGATTGGGGGCAGATGATTATCTGACCAAACCGTTTTTAATGCAGGAACTTTTGCTGCGGGTACAACACATTTTGCAGCGTGCTTACCGGATGGAATTGCAGCGGGGGACAGCTGGACATCTGCAGCTGGGACAACGCACGGTGGAATTGGCGGATGCTCTGGTTCGAATGCCGGATGGTACAACACAATCCTTGACGGCCACAGAGCGGTCGCTTTTGCAGAAATTGGCGGAAAATCGGGGACACATCATTACCTACGATGCTCTGTATGAGGCTGTGTGGGGGCAGGATTACTATGGCTGTGAAAACAGCTTGAACGTACACATGCGCCATCTGCGAGAAAAAATTGAGGAAAATGCCAGCAACCCCCGTTGGCTGGTGACGGTGCGGGGCATCGGTTATAAACTGGCGGGGGAGGAGCCAAAATGAAAACCTTTATGCGATTGATCCGGCGCTATGTATTGCTGGCGGTAGGATTGTCGCTGCTGCTTATTGTACTGGCGCTGGCGTTTATCGTCTGGCTTGGTGTTCGTTTCGGTGTGGTCTGGCAAAATCAATTTCGTTACTCCTACGTGGAAATCGCTGACCACTTGCAGCAAAACGCTGCGGGAGAGTTCTTTTTTGATGAAAGAGATACCGTCTACTGGATGGACGGCTATGAATGGGCTATGGTGCTGGATGATGACGGGAAAGTGGTCTGGCAGTATCAACTTCCGCAGGAACTGCACCGGCAATACACAGCGTCGGAGATTGCAGTCTTTTCTCGATGGTATCTGGACGATTATCCGGTGTTCTGCCAGGTGCGTGATTATGGTCTGTTGGTTTTGGGATTGCCTAAAGACAGTGTGTGGAAATATAATTTCTGGACGTATCCGGATCTGATCGAGTGGATTTTTTACAGGGGAAGCACCTTGATATTAGGGGTATTGTTACTGATTCTGATGTTGTGTCTTCTGTTCAGCTGGAGAGGCGCCAAGTCCCTGAGAGTAGTGGCTGACGGGTTGGATGCTTTGGCAGAAGGACGGACGGTACAACTTACAGCAAAGGGATTTGCCGGCGAACTGGCCGAAAAGCTCAATCAGACCAGCGCGCAAATCCAATATCGAAACGAGATCATTCAACGGAGAGATAATGCCCGCACGCAATGGATTGCGGGTGTCAGCCACGATATCCGAACACCGCTGTCTTTGATTCTTGGCTGGGCGGAGCAACTGCAGCGGGACATTTCTTTGCCGGAAAATGCCCACCATAAAGCTGCAGGAATCCAGGCGCAAAGCGAAAAAATCCGGGCGTTGGTGGAAGACCTGAACCTGACCAGCAAGCTGCAATACGGGGCACAACCTTTGCGCTGCGAACCGGTCCATGCCGGGCCGCTGCTGCGACGCCTGGTGGCAGACTTTTGCAATGGTCCGCTGGTGGCGCAATGCCAGGTGGAATTGGAGGTGGTGTCGTCGGCAGAAACGGCAGAACTGCATGCAGATACAGCACTGATGGCACGGGTATTTGAAAACATCCTGGGGAACAGTGTACGCCACAATTCCGGTCCTGTCTGTTGTATGGTGACAGCGGAAGTTCAGGGAAAGCAGCTTTTAGTGACTTTTACCGATAACGGTGCCGGGTTCCCGCCTGCTGTTCTTGCGGTGCTGCATGGTGAAACGCCAGAGGATACCGCGCCTCATATTCTGGGGTTGCATGTGGTGGAACAAATTTTGCATGCACACGGTGGCAGTGCGGAATTTTCCCAAAACAAGCCGCGGGGCAGCAAAGTGGTGCTTTGTTTGCCGATTGCATTATAAAAAATCCCGTCTGCTTCGACAGGCGGGATTTTTGCAATAATTCTCTTATAAGGGGCGACGTCGGATTTCTACCGGACATTCGTTCTCGTTGAAAAAGGTCAGGCTGTCAGCGCTTTGCGGCAACAGTAGCGCAAAGGGGGCTTGGCTGTCCAATGAAATCTGCTCCATATTGACACTACCGTTCGATTCAATTCGTTCTATTCCGGCAAGATTCATGGAAACATAAGCGAACAGGCCGGTTCCTTCCAGAGGGATCACGTCCACTTCGTTGGATAGCCCCTGAATGGTTCCGTGAATATCTGCCACCGAGTAACTGCCACGGAAGAAATAACCGAACGAGGGGCCTGGCCTGTTTATGTATACAGAAACTCCATAAGTGTTCTGCTCGGGCGGGTAGAAAAGATAAACGGCAGCCTTATCGGTAACATCCCCTGTAACGATCCAGTTGCCGGGAATATGCTGGGAAGAACGTAGGTCTTCTTCCAGCCGAAAGCGTGGTACGCCGATACAACCGTTCGCAGCCAAAAAGACGGCTGCGCAGGCCAGAAACATCAGCAAAACAGTACCGGCCAGACGGTATGTGACGAAAATTCTCACGGCGTAATCACCTCGTCAGAGTTTCAGGAAAGGATTCGCGCAAGTAATGGCATCAATTGAGCGGTGTTTTCTTGGAACTGCGGGTAAAAGTCATCCCCCAATTCGTACTCCAGATATAAAGCTTTGTGGATACGCCGGGCTGCCGCAGCAAAATGCGGGTGTTCCCGACCACCGGCCGCCAGCAGCTGGTCAGAAATTTGGGTACAAACAACCGTCCAGCGGGCATCAATGCCCGTGCGGTCCGGAATGGCGGCGTCGTCCAGATATTGCCGCAGTGTACGCTCCCGCACACATACGCCGCACAAGGGCAATTGCGCGTGGTATTCTACTTTGGCGTTTACCGGGTCGATACTCTGTCCCAGTGGATACAATGCGCAGGCCAATGGGCGTGCATCATGGATAGTACAGGCGTTTCCCTCAAAGAAGCGGCAATGACCGGTTTGCGGGTCCGGCGTCAAGCACAGTGCAGGCAAACAGCTTTGAGGAGCAATATATTCCTTGCAAAATGCATGCGCCACAATGCGTGGTGACAGATGCAGCCTCCGTGCGATGCGATACAGATCATAACCTGAAAGGACCAGATCGTTCCGATGACGACAGCAATCGCCGCATCCGGCACAGACAAAAGGAAATGAATCATCCAAAGCCAGGGAAGGGCCAAAGTTCCATGTTTCGGAAGCGCGGCCCGGTTCTACCCTCACAGCCGGACCTCGCAGGGATTATCCCTTCCGGCTGCAAAATCGGCTACAGCTTCAAAGGCGCTCTGTACCATACTGGCGACATTTACATCGGTATAAAAAGCGGTGTGAGGGCTGATGATCACATTGGGGAAGCTGCGCAGCAGGTTCAGTTCCCGGTTGGGCAGGGCTTCGCCGGCACGGTTATAGTAGCAAATGCCGTTTTCATCTTCTACTACGTCCAGCCCGGCGCCGCCCAATTTGCCGCTTTCCAGCCCGTGAATCAGGGCATCCGGATCGATGAGGGTGCCACGGGCGGTATTGATCAGAATGGCTCCGTTTTTCATCTTTTCGATGGCTGTTTCGTCAATCAGGTGATAATTTTCCGCGGTGGCGTTCAAGTGCAGTGTGATTACATCGCTTTGTGCGTACAATTCTTCCAGGCTCACATACTGTGCATAAGTCCGAACTTCATCAGAAGGGTACAGGTCATAAGCCAGAATTTTGCAGCCGAATCCGGCCAAATGGCGGATCACGGTACTGCCGATCTTGCCGGTGCCGATAACGCCCACTGTGCAGTTGCTCAGGTCTTTTCCCATTTTTCCGGGAAGGGAATAATCCTGTGCGGCAGCCCGCAGCATGATTTGATTCATTTTGCGGGTGGACATCAACATAAGCATAATGGTGTAGTTGGCAACGCCTTCCGGCGGATAATGGCTGTGACTTACCCGCAGCCCCAACTGCTTGGCGGTATCCAGAGGAATATGGTCATAGCCAATGCTGCGGCAGGGCAGGTATTTTACTCCCATTTGGGCAAAGGCTTCCAGATATTCGGGGCGGATCTCACAAGGGTTGGTACTTACAGCATCACACCCTTCGGCCAGGCAGAGGTTTTCGGGAGAGGGGACTTCTTCTGTCCATTTATAGTCGATACCATATTTTTCGCGGTTGGATTCACAGTACTGCAATTCGTCAAAAGGCCGCAGCGCATAAAAAAGAATCTTCATGCAAAGTCATCTCCTGTATTATTGCAAAGTGTAATTGAAAATTTCTGCCAGCCAATCTGTACAAAGATCTACCCAGGCGGAAGCATGGGGATTGGGGGTGTTTACTTCTTTGGTGCAGGTGCTGGAACCATGAACACCATGGGGGAACAGGTGCAGTTCATAAGGTACGTGGTGGTCGGTCAAAGCCTGCGCCAGCAGAAGAGAGTTCTGCACCGGTACGGTGGCGTCGTCTACGGTGTGCCAGATGAAAAACGGAGGCAGATCTTCCTGCACGTGGTTTTCCAAGCTAAAAGTTGCACGCAAATCGTTATCGGAACCAGCCAGATTGTCAAAAGACCCCTGGTGAGCAAAAATTCCGGAACTGACAACCGGATACGACAGGATTACCGCATCAGGCCGCGCTTCTTCGCCATGAATTCCCAATGCGCTGCGGATCGGTTCGGCATCCCACAAAATGGCAGTCGCTCCTGCCAGATGCCCGCCGGCAGAAAAACCGCAAACCGCTACCTTGAACGGGTCTACCCGCAGGCGGGCCGCATTGCGGCGCAGGTGCAGGATGGCTCCGGCAGCATCGATCATAGGCTGCCAACGCAGCGGCGC
>NZ_JACJKP010000139.1 GCF_016901605.1 Gemmiger formicilis | reverse complement strand
ATTTTCTTGACGACGGGTGGGTGATCTCCGCGGAGGATGCCGGGCTTTCTCTGCCCGGCGCGGAAGGCCCGTATGCGTCCTATGAATGGGAATGGGTCTCGTTGACCAATGACCACGAGCAGGATATCAGCGTCTGTGTCTTCAACACCACCGAAAGCACGATCCCCGTCGCCGAGAGCACGGTGGGAGGTATTCATGTAATATATGGCAACTACGACTTTTCCGGTACAGAACTACGCCTTCCCGGTGGGTTGATGCTGGGATGGTCTACCAGAGAAGATGTCTTAAAACTGTATGGCCAACCGAACGATAGCTTTGAGGCAACCTATGGTGGATATAGCTTGAAATACGAAATTGATGACCCTCTTGACCCGGCCTCTTGGAAGCTTGGTTTTGATGATTCAGGCATTCTAGACGATGTTATGGTACACCACCAGACTTATTTCCGTTCTGACTAACGTCATGGAATATGTACATCTTACCAGTCATCATTTAAGGCAAAGAAAACCGCTTGTCCTAGTGACCCTTATCTCGGCCATAGGGACAGGCGGTTTAGTTTTTTCTGATTGCTTACACGCTGCTGATCTTGTGTCGTGTTTATGCAAAATTTTAGGGCCGCGGTGAAAGGCGACGGCTCAGAAGCTCAAAAAAGAAAAATGTATAACTCCAGGGTAATCTCCCCTTGACAAATCGGTTTCCATAAAGAAAATTGCGGAAACTCTTCCTTATATGACTTTACCGCCCGTTCCTTTACCACATCCTCCAGCAGAATCTGCCCGCAGAGCAGCGGTGAGTTCGGAGCGTGGGCTTGTGTATTGCGTGCAACGGTTTTCAGACTGTGCGTAGCATAACAATACTTGCAACCGTGGCGGCAGGTGTCGTACATACCAATGTCGATGCTTGCCATGCAGCCGCATTCGGGGCGCTGGTTCTTGTCTTTGTCCAATGAAAGATGGCACCCAGCGATCTGTTCCAGCAAGGTGCGGTCAATGCAGTGGCCATGGGCAATGCCGTATGGTGATAGGTCGATTTGTTCTGAGCAGGTTTCCAGCACAAGGTGGTGTTTGCTTGCAATATCGGCCAATTGCTGGGCAAGGTCTATGATTTCCTTTTCCGTTAGCGGAGCAAAGCCCAGACCATTCATGTTGGCCTGAGTGTTGCGGTAAAGGTCCACAAAGCTGATAATGCACTTGCGGGTATAGCCCTCCAGCCATCGGGCCAACTGGCTGAAAAAGGTAATATGATAGTCCATTGTGTACCGGTCGGTGAACAAAATGGGATCATACCGCCAGATCACTCGTTCGGGGCCAATCCTGCGGGAAAGTTCCTGAAAGGTGGGCAGGATCACGTCGTTTTTGTTGGGCACACCCGGCTCCACGTCTTTTCCGTATGGTGTCAGAGTAAACTGAAAATAGAACGGGTAGGCCCGCAGTTCCTCCAACCGAGTCATCAGCGGCAGCGGATTCTTGGTCCAGAATACGATGCCATCCACCACATCCGGTGACAAGGAAATGCGGCTCACCTGATGGAAGTTCATGGGGTTGCGGACGCAGACAAAGCCCTCCCGGATGCGGTTGCAAAACCAATCAGGGTAATTGGCGGGAATATCAGTCCGCCTGCTGGCGCTGATAATCAAGGGGTTCACCTCCGGGTTGCATTGGACTGATTACCGGGCAGCATTTCCGTCTGTGATGCGGTTCACTTCCCGCAGCAAATCATCCATATACAGTTTCTGCTGTCGTTTCAGATAGCCAGAGACAAAGGGGCGCATCCACCAGCGCTTGCCGTTGACGGTTTCCACGCAGGTCAACCGGGAACCGCCTTCCACCGCCTCGAACCGTCCCTCCCAGGAGCCGGACATATTCCCGTTTTCCATGGTAAAGGCCCAAAACTGTTTTGGTTTACAGGTTGTAACCGAAAAATGGGTGGCATAGCCGCTCTTGGTATGCTCCACAAAGCGTGTTTCGTCCAGAACCTCCACCCGCGCCAGATCGCTGCGCCAGTCGGTATGCGTCAGGTCGGTCACGATTTGCCACAGCTGTTCTACAGTACAGGGAAACGAGTGTATCACTTTAGAAACTGCCACACAATCACCCCTTCTTCTTTTTCAGCTTTAGACAGACACCGTGACCATCAGCTGTCTCTTGCAGCAGCTTCACGGCAGCCGTGGCCCGCTCTTTGACGGGACATTCCGGCTGATTCTCCAGCTTGGCCACAACGTTTTTCAAATCCTCCAACGGCAGCAGGTACACCGCCGCGCAATAGAAGGTTTTGCGGCGGCCATCGTTATAGTTGGCGAGCAGCTTATCCAGAATTGCCCGTTTGGCCCGCAGTTCGTTTATGTAGGTATCCAGCCCCAATTCCTGGGCGCGATCCAGATCGGCGGCACGGCGGCTATGAGGCACAAAGGAATCTGCCGCATCAAATTCATCATACCGAACGCAGGGATAAGAGGAGCAATCACTGCAAAAGGCATGTCCGCCTTGATCCAATGAACACCGGGCAATGGCACAGCTCTGGTTGCCCGGTCCGCCTCCGCAGCCAGGGCAGTAGCCGCCCAACTGCATGGGGCAGAGCAGGCAGTTCAGGCCACACAGGCTGAACTCGGTATCTTCCCGTGTGAAGCCTTTCATACCTGATCCACCTTTCGCACCGGGTGGCGCACCACGGTTTTCAGGCTTTCCGGTTTGCACCGGCGCACATCGCTCAGGTAGATCTCATGGTGGAATCGGTTTTCACCAAAGTCTGCCGTATAGCCCTGTGCTTTGGCGTATTCCGCCATAGCGGCTACCGTGGCAGGCTCGTCATCGTAGGGGCCGATGTGCATACACTGAACGCACAGACCTTCCTCCCAGGTGAAGAACTCCACCGGGGAGCAGTCCAGTTTCTTTTTGCGGGAGGCCTCCTGCACGGCCCAGTCAAACTCGGCCTTGGTCACGAAGTCCGGCAGACGGATCAGAGAAATCCAGCAAAAGTCCTCCTTGCGGGAATAGTCCACGCCATGGACACCTTCCTGCCACCACAGGCCCTCCAGCGGCGGCACCACATAGTCGAAGTAACCATCCATCTTGTGGCTGCCCATCTTGCTCATTTTGATGGTGTAGGCTACCGCATACAAAAGGCCGATGGCCTGTTTGTAGGCCCCGTTTTCCTCGTTGGGATCGCCATGCCCGCGCACCGCCAGAAAGTTCATGGCAGACACCGTGACGATGCCCGGTGTTTTGGGCGGCAGATAGAATTCCTTGTATTCTTTCTTGTAGTCAAAAGCCATCTTCATTTCCTCCGCTTTTGGGATGCCGCTTTGCGCAGCGCTTCACAGGTGATGCGGGTCAATTCCACCGCCATGGTGGGGTCGTCCACGTCCTCTATCACAAAGGAATCGCTGGCTCCTTCATGAGATGGGGCCTTCGGCAGGTCGGGAAAGGCTGCCTCCCCCTGTGGTGTGATTTTGATAAACAACTGGTCATCACATATAACAGCGAAGAAGGTACCGTCGCAGAACAGGCCGTATTCTCCGAACATTTTGCGGGCACGGACACTTCCAGCCCCTCGGAGTTGTTCTACCACATACTCCACGTAATCAGGATGGGATGCCATAGCTACCTCCGTTTCTCATAGCGCTGGGCTAGCCGCCTGACAAGAGCCCCCAGCTGTTCCCGCAACTCGTCAGGCTCCAGCAGCTCAGCTCCATTCCCAAAGGTGAGAATCCAGCTGATTACACTGTCCGCGTCCGGGAAACCTCGACGAAAAAGTAAGGTACCATCCGGCTGTACGGCAAAGCTGTCTGCACCGTATTCTTCCACCAGCCGCCAACGGCAGGCCGGAGCAAAACGAACACACACCTGATATTGCGTGGGATAAATCCGCTCCGGGTTCAGATCCGGCAAAGGGGCTGGGCGTGGTGTAGAGGGTTCTCCGGTAGAAAGGTTTGTCATGCGGTTGAGCTTGAACAAGCGGAAGTCCTGCCGGGTTTGACACCAGCCCCACAGATACCATGTGGACCAGTGAAAGACCAGATAATAGGGCTCTACGCTGCGCACCGATGTGCCCTTGGGTGCGTCGTAAGTGAAATGTACAAGACGGTGCTGCTCCATGGCATTCTGCATGGTTTCGATTTTAGGGGCAAGGCTACTTTTGTACCACGAGGACAAATCAATGAGCATGTGAGTGCCGCCGGGTATCAGGGTACTGTTTCCGGCGGACATCTTTTCCATGAGCTGAGCATAGCGCCGGGTGCCGCTGACGCTGTCCAGACTGCGCAGCCCCGCCAGAATGGCTTGCATTTCCGGGGCAGTGAGCACTGTGCGGTCCACTCTGTATCCTTCCATGATGGAGATCCCGCCGCCAGCACCTTGTGCGGTGGTGATGGGGATACCTGCCCGACAGAGAGCTTCGATGTCCCGCTGGATGGTGCGGCGGGACACCTCGAACTGCTCCGCCAGTTCCGGTGCGGTGACCTGTTCCCGCTGAAGAAGGATTGACAAAATGCCGATCAGCCGATCCATTTTCATGGCTATCACCGCCCTTTGTTCTTTTGCCTGTATTATACCATAGGAACCGGACAACTGTCTGTCATGTTTGGCTTTGAGGGAATGTTTTTTCTGCGGGAAAAGCCTACCCATCGTCTTGCAATCCTGCTCCAAATACGCTATGATGGTGCTGTCATCGGAGGACAGTACACCGTAGTGTAGGGGATCGTAAGCGGAAGCTTGCAGGCCGCCTGTCGGATAAGATGTCGAGTGAGCTCGGTTATTGCAGTTGCTGTAGTGATCGGGCGTTTTTCTTTAGGAGGGCAATAATGCAACACACATCCGTCAGTCTGATCCCTTTGGAGGCCGCCGACCGGGAGCAGTTCATCCTGGACAACCAGCGGGCCTTCTGGTATGGTGCCATGCAGGAGTTTGGAATGCGGGACGATCATCTGGACAGCCAGGGCGAGATCATCTCCCGCAAGACCATCGAAGCCTGTCTGGATGCGCCGGACAGTGAAGTCTACCGCATTATCTGCGACGGGCAGAAAGTAGGCGGCGCGATCCTGAAAATTGACCGGGCTACCCGCCACAACGAGCTGGAGATCCTGTTCACCGACCCCGAAGTCCACAGCCGGGGCATCGGATACGGCGCGTGGCAGGCAGTGGAGGCACTGCATCCCGAAACCAAGGTGTGGGAAACTTTTACTCCATATTTTGAAAAGCGGAATATCCACTTTTACCTCAACAAATGCGGCTTCAAGATCGTGGAGTTTTTCACCGCACAGCATCCGCTTGATCTGCCGCCCCAGAACGACGAGGAGCAGGACGGCCCCGACGAAATGTTCCGCTTTATCAAAGTCATGGAATGAGAGGTGTACTATGAACCAAACATCCCAAAATTCCGAGATCCAGGTCCGGCTTCCCGGAAGCGGCGAACTCTGTACCTTCCCACTGGATAGCAACACCTGCTTCAGCGATGTTTTCCGTGCTTTGATCGGCAAGGGCTGCTTTGCCTGCCCGCAGGGGGAGCATCCCGTCTGGGTGCTGCTGTGCGGTGACCAGGATCTGCTCACTTGGGTTTCGGAGGAAAACACCTTCTATGACCGGTTTCCTTTCGGGGAGCCTCCCATTGCCAGCGTTCCCAGCTGGGTCACCAAGGAGGTCCATTTCACTTCCTACCCCGACCTGCTGGCACGGGCCAAGGCGATTTATATGTACTTTGAAGGTTCCAAATCCTTCATGGGGCACGAGGGATTTCTGCGGGAGTACAAAAGTTATCAGGTCACGCCAAAGCAGGAGGCACTCTGGCAGGCTGAGTGCAGCATCAACCGGTAAATTAAAGACGGCGGTGGATTTCCCAAGCGGGAAGTTCGCCGCTGTTTTCTATACATAAAATACGCCCAATATGTCTGATAATGCAGTGTAAAACTCACCGCCTTATTTTGTTTGTGCTATAAAGCATCTCTCAAAAGGGGATCTGTTTTGATTGATGAAATGAGTGATGGATGGTATAATAAAATTATTCCCCTTACATTACGAGGTATTGAAATGAGAAATAAAAAGCCTCCTTTTGAAATAACAAACCAAATGATTGACTATGTAGCGGAAATTGCCGAATTGGTTGGAAAACTCAATGGAACAAACCGTCTTACTGCCAATCCCACTTTGCGCCGTATCAACCGAATCCGCACGATCCATGGTTCATTGGCGATTGAGCAGAACACCCTTTCTTTGGAGCAGGTTACTGCTGTACTGAATGGAAAGCGCGTTCTGGCGCCGCCTAAAGATATTGCCGAAGTCAAGAACGCCTATGAGATTTATGAGCGACTTGATGAGCTTGATCCCTATTCCGTAGATGACTTGCTGACCGCCCACGGTATAATGACTCGTGGCTTGGTTGAAGAATCGGGGATGTTCCGCACCCGACCGGTAGGCGTAGTAGATAGCAAAGGTCATGTCTTGCATTTTGGGACGCTTCCACAATATGTTCCTGATTTGGTTATGGAGCTTTTAGAATGGGCAAAGACCAGTGAGGTTCATATGCTGATTCGCAGCTGTGTGTTCCACTATGAGCTTGAACTTATTCATCCCTTTGCTGATGGGAATGGCCGCGTTGGCCGTCTGTGGCACACACTGCTGCTTTCTAAATGGAATCCCGTATTTGCTTGGCTCCCTGTAGAGTCTATCATCCATGACCGCCAGCAGGAGTATTATGATGCCATTAACGCCTCCAATGACGCCGGAGAGTCTACACCGTTTATTGGTTTTATGCTCTCAGCTATCAAGGCATCGCTCATAGAGGCCATCAACTTGAATGATGAAGTGAGCGATGTGAAGATCGATAAGGCAACACTTCGCTGGAACAAGATTCAGGAATATCTCCAAACTCACGACTACATTATGAACGCCGATGTGCGGGAACTGTGTGGCGTGTCAGCAGCCACAGCGAACAGAATACTTGCCGGGTTCGTTATAGATGATAGGCTTATAAAATGCCGTAAAGGAAGCACGTGGGGATATCGGTTATCTAAATAGTAGATGCAAATGTTTCTACCAAATCTAATTTAGTGTCACTTGTGCTAAAAAGAATTTTTTGAAAAATGGTACAGATTGTTTCGAAGAAAAAGTACAATAAAATATAGAAAAAGGACGAAAACTATGAATAGAAAAGAACTCAGCCAAAATCATTGGAAATACTACTTGATGCTTGAAAAACGTTTTATTGAATCGATAGAATATGTAGAACTACATAAGGAAAATTTCAATACTTTTTCCAATGGGTATGCCCTCTTAATTCAAGTCATCGGCGCAGAGTTGGATACTGTGTTCAAAGAATTTTGCGGCTTCAATACAACAGATCGAAAAACGATTACAGACTATGCACAGCATATTTTAAGCAATACAACAGACATAACAAGTCAAAAAATCAGCGTACAGGAGTATAATATAGAAATCCAGCCGTTCATGAATTGGAATATTGGTCAGCCTGGACAGTCGTTGCCGTGGTGGGGAGCGTTTACGGACATTAAACATAATCGCTATGGTAAGTTGAAACAAGCCAATCTGGAGAATGTTCTAAATATTTTAGGAGCTCTGTATTTGATTGAAATGCGATACTTGAAGAAAATTACTGATGGAACAGATGAACTTGATGTGTTTGATGAATCTTCTAACCTGTTTACACTGAAAGATTGGACTTATAAGGCCATACCGCTGAGCCGGGGATTTGCTGTGTTGTGAGAGATATGATAGCCGATGCGAGGTTTAGTACATACATCGTGTTATATGGGTGGGGAATAGCCGCATATCTTGTTGAAAATTTTGCAGTTAACACTTAAACCCACGACTACAAAAGAGCCCGGGAAGTCTTGTTTCACGAAACTTTCCGGGCTTTATACATTAATTACAGGCTGGGACACCCTCCTTTACATCTTTCCGCTCCCGCGCTTTTTGGAAATCTCTTTTCTCTTGCTTTGTTCCTTTTTCATCTCCTCCTGCCGGATTGTATCGAAAATCGCACATAGTTCTCTATCAAAAGCCTCTGGGTCAAAGGTTTCGGGATGCTCCGATGCCTGCGACACCAGGGGCTTTACTTCTGCCCTCCAGCGGGTAATGGTAGCTTTGCGACAGGCATCGGACATGTACAAAAAGCGGCTGAGTCTGCCGTTCAGCT
>NZ_JACJKP010000138.1 GCF_016901605.1 Gemmiger formicilis | reverse complement strand
CACCGTTGCCAAAAACTATCTGAACGAAACAGAAATGCGGAACCTGAACGAAATTGTCACCATGTACCTTGACTATGCGGAACGGCAGGCCCGCCGGGGAAATGTCATGTATATGGCCGATTGGGTCAAGCGGCTTGACGCATTTTTACAGTTCAACGAGGAAGATATTCTGCATGATAAAGGCAAGGTGACCGCTGCCATTGCCAAAGCCTTTGCCGAGAAAGAGTTTGAAAAGTTCCGGGTATTGCAGGATCGGACCTATCAGAGCGACTTTGACCGACTGGTTGCAGAGACTTCGGCTGATCAGACAGAATAACCGTATACACAGAAAGCCCACGCCTCCGGTTCTCTTTCCGGCTGCGTGGGCTTTTTGGGCCATCGCTTATTTCTTGTTTTGCAGCTGTTCATGGGCTTCCTGCTGGACAATCAACCCCGCCGAAAATCCATACTTGAAATGGCTTTCACTTTCCTCGCACTGGGCGATAGCGTTCTGCGCCCGGAGTTCCTCCACCAGCGCATAGTCCTCTTTGCTGAGCCGCTGGGATAACTGCTCCATCAACGCTGCACAGGTTTGGATCGCCTTGTGGTATTCCGGGGACGTGGGTACGACTGTTTCACAGGGATAAAACTCTCCATTATACATGGCTTCTAAAATCATGGTGTTCCCTCCCTCAACAGTAGACCAGCTCAGCCAGGACAATTTCCTCGGCTCTGTTGTGGATGGAGTTCATGGAGCGCACCCATGCCATCTGGTCGGCAGCTTTCAGGGCTTCTGTGACGCCCTCTTGCTGCATCATGGATTTTTCAATGATTTCCAGCCGCTCCCGGCAGGCGATGTCGATTTCCTCCAAGTGGGGAAGCAGCTTTTCAGTGACAATGAGATCGGTATACAGAATGGGCCGATGTTCTTTTAAGTAGGCACGGCGCATCCGGCCATATTTCCCGATATGGTACTCTTTGGTGTCTGCTAACACAAGGTTGGGAATGAGATAGTCGCCGCATTGGGTGTAAGTCAGTTCCATACAAGGCTCCTTTCGTGAGAATGTGGTTGACAGTTACGGTAGGTTTGAGGGCATCCCTCCTTTATCATAACTGTCTTTTCATTCGCCACAAATGAGCCGCCAGTCATGATGTAATGTTTTTTGGTGTAATCCACCCTCTATACATTACATCATGCAAGTCATTGTCTTTTCATTTCCCATAGGCTACCTCCATAGAGCAGAAAGGCCAGACAAAGAGTATCCGGCAACGAAGTCCGGCAACGGACTCCGAAAAACCTGTAACCTATCGTCTGGCCATCGTTTCTTACTTTTCAAATTTTCTTGTGAAATCTCGTTGCTTTCGTTGTCAGAGAACAAATGCCCCCCAAAAAGAGTCTTGCTTTACGGGCATTTATCGTATCTACACCCCCACTTTTGCGGTAACAAAGTCAGCAACCAGGCGACAACCTACTGGGCAACAAGCCCCGTAAATCAGGCAATCCACTCCTTTGGCAACTCCAGCTGACGGACTTCTTCCTCGCTCAGCTCCACAAATCTATCTTCGTTGTC
This sequence comes from Gemmiger formicilis, assembly GCF_016901605.1. Classification (GTDB taxonomy): domain Bacteria; phylum Bacillota; class Clostridia; order Oscillospirales; family Ruminococcaceae; genus Gemmiger; species Gemmiger formicilis_B. The sequence continues at coordinate 6,617 of NZ_JACJKP010000138.1, read as the reverse complement.
GGGCAGTTCGTTGCCGGAACTCTCTCGTTCCCAGCCACGCTGCCGCCCATATCCAGCAAACATCCGGGGGTTAGAGAAAGGCTTCCAGCCCGTCACCACCGTGTTCATGATCTCGTTGATGTTGTGCAGCTGCCAACGCTTCGGCTCCTCAAAGGCGTGTCCCAACTCTTCCTTGAACAGCTGCTTGGAGCAGACCATATTTCCGGTGTAGTGTTCCAGGAAGCCCTGAATCTGCCCGGCCTCGGTGTCCTCCGGCATAAAGTCCTTCTGGACTTCCACCAACTGCTTTTGAATCTCCTTTGAAAGTTTCATGGAATACTCACCGCTGCGGTAAATGGTCATAGCCTCTGCCCACACCTGCAACAGATATTTTCTGGAAGCAGCTTCGTCCTCCAAAATGTGAACCTCCGCTTTCTCCGGGTAAATCATCACTGGAAGGAACCGGCGGTTTCCAGCCCGGTCAAGGGGTAGGAAATCCAGCGTGTTGGAGGAACCGCCGAACACACACTGCCTCAGCCGGTCTTTGGGCTGGGATTCATAGGGCGTGCGGTAGGTTTCCTTTTGACGGCTGATAAAGGAGCGGATCTCCTCGATGCTCTTGGCGTTGCTGGTGGCAAGCATCTCCGACATCTCGATGATCCAGTGGCCTTGCAGCTTAGCAAACACCTTGTCATCATCCAGCTTTTTTAGGTCATCAGAGAACCACTCATCCTGTATAGCCAGGAAGCGAAAGAAGGTAGACTTTCCGGCTCCCTGGCCGCCCACCAGACAGAGCAGCTCCTCATACTTGGAACCTGGATGGAACACCCGGCGGATGGCTCCCAGCAGGAAGTGCTTGAGCATTTCTTCCACATAGTCGCTCTCGTCTGCTCCCAGAAAGTGATGCAGGCAGGAGCGTATCCGAGGCTTTCCGTCCCACACCAAACTGTTCAGCACATCCCGAATGGGGTGATAGCAGTTTTCGTTTGCCACAATGGAGAGTGCTGCTAACATCTTCTTTTCACTGGTTAGGCTGTAGTTCTGCTCAAAGTAAAGGAGCAGATATTTGACATCGGTATCGGTCAAGGCACTGGTGCTTCTGCGCCAGCCCAGATCCTGCACAGTATCCACACGCTCGGTCAGCAGATTCAGCCGGATTGCGTCCCGCAAAAGCGGATCTTGGCAGAACACCGTGCGGCAATTTCCAATTGTGTTGGCCGGTTGTCCTTTCTCAGTGACGGAGAGATTTTCCCGCACCTGCTCAACGGTCAATTCCTCACTTTCGGCCTGCTGGGTTGCAGGCACTAAACTCTGCAATTCGCTGTTCAATGTTTCTCACCTCCTCAAGAAAAAAGCATCTGATTTCTTCGCAAAATCAGATGCCTTAAAGCTCCATATCCTGTTTTTCCTGCCGCTTTTTCCGGTTGGATTCTCTCTGTGCGCTATCCTGCTTGGCTTTTTTCAGGAAAGCAAGAATGGATTCCTTGGCTTTTTCCTGAATCTGCTGTTTACCAGCCTGCTTGACCTCCGGCTGCATCAGCTTCTTCTGGATTTTTGTCAGCGCAGACTGCATGGCGTTTTTGATTTTGGAAATTACTCCATCCAACCGGGCGGCGGCATACTCACGCTCTTTTTGCGGCGCTTTCCGTTCCGGCGAGAGTACCCAGTTTTTCGTTTCCTCCACCAGTCGGAGATCCTCCTTGTGGGTCTCCTGCCGAACGGTGTCAGTCACAACCTCCACCGCCTTGTCATAGGCAATATCCGAAACTTCTTCCACCAGCGTTTCCACATCTTCGATTTTCAGGGTCAGCTCCTCCAGCTTCTGTTCCTGGGCGGCCAACTGCTCCTTTTGCTTCATCAGGATATAGTCCTGTTTCTCCAGATACGCCCGCCCACCATAGGACGGCTCCTGCTCCAAATGCACCCCATGTTTGCGGCTGATGTCAAAGAGCAGCGTGCGGCATACTGCATCAAAGGTTTGTTTTCGATTGTTGTGTTTGCCCTTGGGCTTACTCGGATCAGGCAATTCAAAGCCCAGTTCCTCCAGCGCCTTTTCCTGCTGGGGGCACAACTCCCCATACCGGTTTTTGCAGTCAAACACATGGCGCTCGTGGATGTGAGGCGTACCCTCATCCAGATGCAGCGCCCAGTCCAGAATGTGGATATGGGAACCAAAGCGCCGTTCAAACTCCTCGTAAAATTCGCTGACAATGAGTGCCAGAGTACCCGCTGGAACAGATTCTTCCATGGTGCCGATCTGGTAAATGCTTTCCTCTGGGCAGGTCTTGTTGTTTTTCAAAAGATCTTCTACCGTGCGGTTGCGCTCAGTGTGCCGGGTTTTCTCGTTCCGGGCATTCTGGGCATCTACATGGTCGGAGTAATGCTCGTAGTAATACATCCGCTCAATTTCTTCAAAGCTGAAATCTGGCTGTTCCGGGTTCTCCCGAAGTTCCGGGGTAGTGAAACCACGGTAGCAGTCCCAGTACACATTTTTCTTGGCTCGCTGGGCATCAATGTGTTCACTGTTCTCCACATCAAACCGGCGGTCATTGTGACGGGGATTATAGGTGCCATGCTTGCCGGAGCGTCCGTTATGCCGTGTCAGTTTCAACTTCCATCCCTCCAATCTCTGTTGATTTTCCCCGAAGGGGGGGCAGCGGCGAAGCTGCCAAACCTGCGGATTTCTGCGTCAGGTAATACCCAGTACGAATTGACGCAAGGCATCAACTCTCCCTGGGCAAGGCGTTTCACCCTTGACCCGATGGGGCGGCTGCCCTCAACCTGCCAATGGGCCTTGCCCCTTGACCCCAACAGGGCGCTGCCGCCCCTGCACCCAGGCACAAAGGGCTTGCCGCCCTCTGTACTCCTGCCCGGAGAAGCTGACTTTCATCGCTTGTGCGGTTTCTGTCAGCTCCTTCGGCTCTGAATGCTCCTTTTGTCGCATTTCCCGGCATAAGGGATACTGGGATATCCCGATACCAATTCACCGCAAAAATACCGGGTGCAGACCCGCTATTTTCCCGTGAATTGACCCGGTTTCAGGCGCTCTTCTTGTCCGTCCGCAAGACCTGAAATCGGTGCTGTTTGGCGTACTCTCTGGCAGCAGCCAGCCGTTCTTCACTGTACGGCGGCACCAGACGGATGGACAGGCGGTACTTGTCCATCACATAGGTAACGCTGCCCTCAGTGGTGCTGCGCTCCAACCGGCACAGCTGGGGATACTTGCGGCTGAACTCGGCCAGCCTGCGCTTCAGATCGGCGTTGAAGGTGTAGATACTGGCGGTGTTCTCCGCCTCGTTCCAGTTGATGATGGTTTCTTTCTCATACTTAGACAGCTTCGTCATACAGATCCTCCTCATAGTCGGTGTTTTCCTTTACCAAACGCAGGCGGCGCTTGGCTCTGTAATACTCGTCCATCTCCGCACGGAGCTGATGATAAAAGCCAGTGTACCAGCGTTCTTCCATCTCCGTTTCCATCTTCCGAGCCAGCTCCAGCATCCGGTGCTTGGCCTGCGGGTCAACAGTCAGGGCGGTGAGCCATTTGAGCCTTGTCACCGTGTTGTGGTGGTTGGGACAGGCAAAGGCATACAGCACTTTCTTTTCCCGAATACTCAATTTCATAAAATCAACCTCCTAAAAGTTTATTTTCCATGTGTTAGTTGACGGTTTGCCTGCAATCGCTCCTGCCCGGTTTTCCCCGGCGTATTGTCCTCCTTGGTGCGCTCCTGTCATGGCGTCACTTCCCCAGAGGTCATACCCCTTGCAGCCGGTCATTCAATTTTCAAGGTTCTGTGTCTCCTGACAAAACTCATTTTACCGAAAAAACAGGCCCTCTCCCGTATGTCCAAAACGATGGAAAACGGCTCAAAATCAGCATATTTCCACGCTTATGGAATCATGGTATAATGGTTGAAAACGGCAGGATTTTCCTGATGAGAGGGGGAATTTGGATGCAAACAAAGCTGTCTATCCCGGAGCGGTTAAAAGACTTGCGGGTGGTGGATAGGCACCTGACGCTGGAGCAGCTGGCCGAGCAGACTGGGCTTTCCAAATCTGCTCTCAGCAAATATGAGAGCGACGATTATAAGGACATCAGTCCCTTTGCTATCGCTACGCTGGCGGAATTTTATGGGGTGTCCACCGATTACCTGATGGGTCTATCGGAAAATAAAAATCACCCAAACACAGAGCTTCAGGCCCTGCATTTGAGTGATGATATGGTTGCATTATTGAGCAGCGGAAAAATCAACAACCGGCTGCTGTGTGAGATTGCCACACATGAGAACTTCCTGCGACTGATGACGGATATTGAGATTTTCGTTGATCGGATTGCCGATATGCGGATCGCCCAAATGAATTTGGTTCTGGAGGCCACCCGGCAGGAAGTAATCCGCAGCCATGCGCCGGGGGAAAACGACCTTTATGTCCGCACGCTGGAGCTTGGACAGGTGCAGGAGAGCGACTTTTTCAGCCACACAATTCATGACGATCTGGACAGCATCGTTCAGGATATTCGTCAGGCCCATGTCACCGACCGCACCACCGCCGATCCACAGCCTACTTTCACGGAGGTCAAGGAAAAGTTTGACCGTGCCATGCAGATGGGTAGTAATGAGGAACGGGTGATTCATGAGTTCTGTGACCAGATGCAGATTCCCTTTGACAAGATTGCGTCCGAGGATTTCTCGGCGTTTATGCGGATACTGAGCCTATCTAAACTGCTGAAAAGCCCCAACAATATGAGGGGGAAGGTTCGGACACAGCCTTACCATGGGGCAAAAAAGAAAAAGCGCAGATAGTAGAAAAGACCGTTGCCCTTTGGGGCAGCGGTCTTTTCTGAAATGATTAAATTCACTTTGGAGCACACAGCAAATTGTCCAGCTTGATAACAGAAATTATTGTGTATCCTCGTTAGCGGCAGTTGATTGTCTCTCGTTTTGCGGATTATATTGCGACAGGATGCCTCTCATCTGAGCTTGTCCCATCTTCTCCCAAGCATAAGAATTCCGATCAACCCCGGAAATATAATCTTGGAGATTTCTAAAAATGGTTGTTGCTTGATTAAGTGGTTCAGAATCGTCCTGAACTGATTCAATACCATCGCTTTCGACTTCTATACGACGATCATTATTGATGTTAATCCGATAAACATACTTAATTCGTTGATTTGCAAGTGTTAAGTACTCAATCACACATTCGAATGTGAGCAAACTCGGCAGATTTTTTTCATTCATAGAGAGAATCATCTCATATTGTTGCTGATTGGCAAGCCTAAACACAATGCTCTCATGTCCACGCAAAAAACTGGCACAATTCTTTGTCGTATATGTGATTTGCTCATCGGTACTCATGTTTCTTAAAATAGTTTTTGTAAAAATTGAAACATCTTTTACATCGAGGTCCGTTTTGTTTTCAATTAACAACAGTCTGCATTTTTGCCCAGAACGCTTTTGATCATCATCGAAAAATTCAAAACCATCTTCGCCAGAGTATAGTAAAACACGATTGTAGTCATTCTGTACAATCAATCTGTCTAACAAACCAAACAAGGGCATTAGTAATAGTGTTGGCTTCAGTACAACATACTTGCTTTGCTGAAACTGCTCTTTCCTCTCCAACGCATATTTTTCTTCTTGCTTCTTTAGTTGGGCATGGCTCTTTTGATTGGTGTAAATTACAGCCCCCATTGTTGCCAAAGCAGTAATAACACCAGAAAATATCGTAGCCCCAAAAGTCCACCAGTCCGGTCCTACTGATTGCATTTCGTTAATTTAACGCCTCTTTCTGTTTTAGGTTGGTGCATGAATTTTTTGAATAAATTTATTTCTCATCATCCCCAGGCATTCAGCATGATAGGTTGTAAAACCAACATCCTCTCAATTACCTTCAGATTGCCTTGCCGTATTTAATAATGCTGTAAAAAAGTTTCCCTTGAGAAGTAACTACAGCAAGACCACTTTTGTTATGCCCATATGCTTCTTCTCTTCCATTAAAATACTGCAAAAGTCCAAGGGCAGATAATCTTAGTAACCCCGAATGATCATTAAACACCTGTGAACTCGCCCCTTTTGCAAACACTTTTTCAAAATCGCAGATATCTTGAATCAAAATGCGGTCAAGTATTTCAAAAAAAGCTGTAGCGGTCTCCCAATTAATCCCTGATACCGGGTTATTAAGATAAGCCCTGTAAATATTTGCCATGTACTTAGCTTTTTCTTGTTCTTTATATCGTTCTATATAAAGCAATAACCACTCAATTTCTTTTTGCCTCTTCTCAGGATCATTTTCAACCGTCAATAAATGCTCTTCTATACGTTTTTGAAGCATACTATCGGCCTGTGCCGCTTTCCGCATTTCAGAGATAAAAACATAATAATTTCTTGTTGCAATAAGATCTTTAATGCTTAGAATACTTCTCCCAAGTTTCAGAGCAGTCCCTATCACTGGTACATCCTGCAACATACCTGGCTGAAGGAAAGTATCCAACGCCATCTCGGCATAATCCTGCGTCAAATCAATAACATCGCCGGTTAAATGCTCTATCATAGGCTCTATAAGTTGATATTCCATTTTCTTTCTTTTCATAAACATCCTCAACAATCATTCCATCGGCTTAATCATAGACTCGATGAAAGCAA